>JALYQW010000008.1 GCA_030855635.1 Bacteroidota bacterium
TTTTTCGTCCTATTGCAATGGGGCGAATAGCATTTTCAACCAAGTTATTATCGATTTCCAGTTTGCCATCACCGGCATAAATCATTAATTTCTCCCATCTTTTTAACGCATACGCAAAAGCTGTTCCTGTTGCACTTTTTGGTGTGGGCACTGTTACATTTAATTTCAGCCACCGGTGTAAATTTTCTAAAACCGGCACCGATTCCTTCTGACGTAATTCATATCGCTGCTGATGCAGCATGTTTTCATCACGTGCAATCCGTTCAATGTTATAAAGCTTTTGTATTTCAGTAATCGCATATGCACACAGTTCCTTATGGTCGTTCAATGCATGCTCAAAATACCTGCGTGCATGTGCCATGCAGTGAATCAGCTGTATATTATTTTTATCTAAAATGTCATAGGCCGGCCATCCATCACTTTGAAGATATCCTTTAAAATCTTTCAGCATCTGTGTCGGTCCTTCTCTTCCTCGTCCCTTCTGATAGTCAAACAGCACCAAGCCCGATACCGGATCCCGGTAAACCCAATAAAATCCTAAATGAGTTTTTCCATTTTTATTTTTGTCAAGCACCTTAATGGTTGTTTCATCGGCTTGCAGATATCCGCTTTGAAGTATTTTTTTCTTCAATGCTTCATAAAGTGGTCCCAACAGATTACAGCATAATGTGACCCAGTCTGACATAGTAGAACTAGGAATCTCAACGCCAAGTCTCTTGAACTGTTCTATCTGGCGGTAAAGCGGAAGTCGAGTAGGCAAGGGCATTTCAGCCCAAGCCTCTCACAGAACCGTACGTGAAGCTCTCACTTCATACGGCTCCTATTATCCAGTCTTCCTCAAAATATTCTGAGGTGGTATTATTCCAAAAGTCCAATGTGAGAACAAATTTGGTTGAGACTTATATAAATTACTTAACCATTGCTTTGCTCTTGTTCTGTGACCTCTGTACCTTTTGTATTTCTTTGTCACCCATATTGCTAATCGTTGATTCAATCTTTCAAACAGTGGGTATAAACCAGTCTTATAAAATTTGCCATAATAATTTATCCATCCTTTTAGGTAAGGATTAATAAAAGTTGCAAACTCTTCAAGCGGTTTATCCGTTCTACTGGTTTTCCACCATGCTCGCATTGTTTCACCGATTCTCTTCTTGGCTTTGGAACTGATGGCAGGAAGGAAGCTGAGAAAATACTCACCCCGCTTATTAATAGCACGCCTTGGTCTGAATGTGAACCCAAGAAAATCAAATTTAATTTGACTAAAACTTTCTTTCCTGTTGGAGTCTTTACAGTAAACAATACTGGTTTTGATTTCATTCAATTCCAGTTTGCAATCTCCCAGACGTTCCTTAATTACAGTTCTCATTCTTTCGGCTTCCTCTTTTGTTCTACAATGACAAATGGTGTCATCCGCATAACGCTCAAAAGGAATTTCAGGGTGGTTTCTTGCCATCCACTCATCAAAGGCGTAATGCAGAAACAGGTTGGATAATAACGGGCCAATTACAGACCCTTGCGGAACACCCTTGTCACGGGGTATTTGTTCTCCGCTTTCCTTTTCATAAGGAACTATTAACCACCTGTTGATGTACAACATTACCCATTTCAAATCTGTGTGTCGTAAAAGTGCTTTATTGAGCAATTCATGGTCTATGCTATCAAAGAAACCTTTGATATCCATGTCCAAAACCCAATTGTAATTCCAGCACCTTTTACGTGCTTGTTCAACTGCATCATGAGCAGACCGCTTTGGGCGATAGCCATAGGAATCTTTGTGGAATACTGGTTCCAGTTTCGGTTCCAATTTCAGCACAACCACCATTTGGGCAATTCTGTCCGTTATGGTGGGGATTCCAAGTGGTCGCATCCCTCCTCCACCTTTTGGTATTTCTACCAATTTAACTGGTGAGGGCATGTAACTGCCAGATGACATTCTGTTCCAGATTCGAAATAGATTGTCCTTCAGATTCTTTTCAAAATCTAAGATGGACTGTTGGTCTATTCCTGCACTTCCTCCATTTGATTTAATCCTCAACCATGCCTCCATGACAAGGTGTTTAGAAATACTAAATGACTTTACCTTTTGCATTAATTCCTCCCATTTTATTGGTTGATTGATTCAATTGGTTGGATAATTTGATTGCTTCGCTCCACACCCATTATAGGTGTCTCATCACTACTACCAATCAATCCGCCCCTGTGCTCTGCATCGAAATCTTAATTCTCTCAGGCTTTCTGATTGAATTTACCTCTTAGCATCAGAACGACAGGTTCCTAAGTTCCATAATAGAGCCTCTATACAGGTCACGCCGTCTTTGTGCCGGATGCCGTCAGAGCAGTAAACAGGTGCATCTCTGACTTATCCTGGGCCAACCACATCCTCCCAGTTTTGACATCTTCTGTACGTTTACGACATTTCCTCAACGGTTTCTTTTCAGTCGTCTCCTGCATAGTCACTTGATTCCTTTTAAGGGAACCTTTTCCTTATCGCTCACTACAAAGACTCTTAATCAATGCAGCATAAGGTAGTTTGAAATCCGTTCCTGCAAACCGATTTCGAGGGGCCTTCCCTCATCTCTAATATAGCATTGAGTAGTTGCTTTATCAAATGCAGTACTCATTCTTAGCACACGATGATCCACATATTTTTGTATAAGTATCAATGCCAGCAGTGCCGGACCGGGTATTCCTTTTTCGATGGGAGAAGAAGGGAGTTCGCCAATTAAAATTCCGGAATTATTTGCTTTTGCATACTTAGGACGAATAAAACGATTTACAAAAAGTTTTCCGGGTTCATGTTCCAACTGCTCGGTAATTTCTTCGCCAATTTTCACAAGCCCTGTAATATCTTCCGTTGGATTAACAATAATATCTACACGTTCCAGATGATCAGGAAGCGGCATTCGCCCTTTGTGCTTTGTTAATGAAGACTTTTTTTCGCGCGTGTAGGTGATGGTTTCTTTTTCCTTTTTCGGCTCAGCTAATTGAGTTATATCAAAAGACAGTGCTGCTTGCAATGGATCGGGAACAAAACGTTCTGATTTTGTACCATAAGTATTTCTTAAAAGTTGTTCAAGTTGATGCTGCAGTTTTTTGATCTGAAAATTTTGTTGATCAATCTGAAAATTTTGCTGTTTAATTATTTCTAAAAGCGCAGGGACATTATGATTTTCGGCTGTTTCTATCACAAAACAAAGATACATCAAACAGTCGCTGAAACGCTTGTTATCACTGATTTTTTATCAACAAAATGATGCTCATAACGTACTCTTTTTTTGACTGATGAAAGTACAATTCCTTCCAGTATAAACTGAAGTTGTTGTGGTGTAATTTCAACAGCAATTTGTGATGAATTATTTTTAGGAATTTCAAACGTTCCTTTTTCCAACCGCTTTGAGTAAATACAAAAACCATCTCCTTGCCAATGCAGTAATTTTAATTTGTTGCGTGTGCGCGATATAAAAATAAACACGTCACCAATGAGAGGATCTTTTTTAAATTCATTGCGCACCAATCTGCTCAATCCATCAAAACCTTTTCGCATATCACACGAACTTCCGTAAACAAAATAACGATAACGGTCGCTGAAGGAAACAATCATTTACTTTAACAGGAATCTGAGATAATCAGCGCTCACCGGTTGCAACAATTCAACCGAATATTTTTCAAATGAAATACGAGCGAACAATTCCGGTAATGTTTTCGAAGGTAATTTGACTTCTGCAAAACCTTGTTCTTGTTTTGATGGCTTTGCTTTGTGTTTCTTTTGAGGAGGAAGCCAACTAATCAATGTGCAATAATTGATATTGTTTTCAGTGCAAAAATCTTTCTTGCTTTTTCCGCTTGCTTGCAAACGCTCGATAATTGCCTGTCGCTCATGTGGAGTGGTGCCCTTTTTATTGATTTTTACTTCGTTTGTTTCCATGCAATAATTTTTTATATCTTTAACGAGCAAAGAAAAAACATGAAGCAGCTTAAATCAAGATGTAGTTCGTCGGATGCTTACGATACATTTAATGGTAGTGGAAGGACAGAAGATACAAAATACACTAAAGAAGTTTCAGGTCAAATATATATTTATAGAGAATCTGAAAATGCCGAAACAAAAACATATCAACTTGTGCCATATGAATTGGAAATTGGCGCAGGTGTAGTTGGAATTGGAGCTGAAACTGGTGCCGAAACACAAGAGATCAAACCAAATGATTAAATGCTGACAAACATGCAAAATTCTAATCTAATATAGTTACTGAATCACATCTACATCATGAAAAATAAAATTCTAATTTTTTCACACTACTGGAATTTAATTTATATATTGCTATTCTTAATTTCAGTATTTGTTGCACCAATGTTTGGTTATTTAAAAAGTTACATAGAAATAATAAATACATCACCTATTCTATACGTAAGATTTATACTTATAATTCCAATTATTTATTTATGGATCATATATATAAAAATTTGGTCTAAGTATGATAGAGCTACGTTTAGATTATTAGCATTGATCTTTATTAACGCTTTATATTTTCCTTTTTACTTCCACAGAATAAAAAGAAAAAAATGGTATATATTTTCCAATAAAGAGAATTAAATTTTGTAATCTTACTTCAATAATATTTTGAGGAAATCGCTCACGAAAATTACCTTTCGATTCTTATTGCGGTGACAAAGTTTATTATTCAACATATATGTTGAGCGCCCAGAATTTTTATCCCTTTGGGATGTTAATGCCGGAGAGGAGTTTTAGCAGTGGGAATTATCGTTATGGCGCTGCGGGCGGTCAAGAGCGAGATGATGAAATTAGCGGCAGTGGAAATAGCTACACCGCAATGTTTTGGCA
>JALYQW010000021.1 GCA_030855635.1 Bacteroidota bacterium
ACCCATGACCGACAGCGGGAAACTTAAACGGTAATTTAAATTTATTTTACTGTAACATATAAGTTTTCATAGCGCAAAATTCCATTGTCGCGGTCTGTTACCATTGTAAGTGGATAATTTTCATCAATTGAAATAGAATTGGCACGATTAAGTAGTGATTTCAATGCATAGGTCACCTGCATTCTTGCAAGCGGTGCGCCCGGACAAAAATGAATTCCTTTACCAAAGCTGAGATGCTGCTTATTATTGACCCTGTCAATATTAAAAGCGCAACCCGATTCAAATTTATCAGGGTCTGTATTTGCTGCACCCGGCAATATGATTACAACCGCATCTTTTGGAATTTCAGTTTCACCAATTTTCATGGCTTTGTTGGTTCGTCTTAAAAAACGGCCCACCGGTGTATAATAGCGCAGTGATTCCTCAATAAAGTCATCAATTTTTTCGGGATGATTTTTCAGGTCAAAAAACAATTTTTTGTCGCGGGAAAGATGCGCAAAGCAATTCGATAGCAGGCTGGAGGTAGTTTCATACCCTGCGAATAGAATAAATGCACCTGCCATAATCATTTCAACAAGTGAGGCTTCACCCGGTGAGATGGCATTTTTAAATGTTTCAATAGATGAGGTTTGTTTTGTTTGCTGAGGTAACGAAAGTTTTTCTGAAAAGGCAATCATTAAGTCAAGCATAGGCTCAATAGCATCCGGAATGAATTTGAAATCGGGTCTTGGAACATTTAAATCCTTTCGTTGAACCTGTATCATCGACCCAAGTTCCTTCATCCCTTTTTTGCCAATCAACTTCCACAACCTTAATAATTTCCCGCTGCTTTTTAATAATGCCCAGCTGATACGAAATTTTTCAGTCGCATTGGGAGAGCTGTTTCTCCGCGGACCGGTACCACCATTTACAAATAATGCCCGGTTAATTGCAATGGCATCGTCATGCAATTTCTTAATGGCAACGTCGGATGCATCGAGTCCGAAAAGAACAGCCAATATGCGAAGCGGGATCATGTTGGCCCACTTGTCGAAAAGTTCAACAGAAGGTTGACCGAATAAGTTGCCTGTTGCCGTATTTATTATTTCGATTATCTCCGGTTCCCATGCAGCAATATTTTTCTGAGTGAAAATGCGGGAAATTACCGAGCGGATTCGCTCATGATCATCGCCATCCATAAGTGCTATGAATGGACTCCTCGCAACAGGAATTATTTTGTTGCTGTAATTTTCTGAGTCTGCAAATATTTTTTTTACATCATCGTATCGGTGAACAACGTAAAAATTGGTTTCCTGGGGAAGTTTGTATACCTGCCGGCTTTCATCATTGCGCAGCCAGTCATAAAATGGCAATGGATCCTGCCGGGTTAACGGGTCCAGTGCATCAAATTCTTTAATATGATGGAACCGGTGAAACGGACAGCCCCTGGAAGGTTCCTTCATTGAATGGAAATTAGACGGTATTTCAGAATGAAGGCGATAAAATTAAAAATTTAAAGGGAAGTAATTACCATGTACAGGATGAAGCAAATTTATTATATTTGTATGATACTACGCAGAAATAAAGTCATTGCATGCTTTTTAATTCCATAAATTTTGCTATTTTTTTTCCTGTTGTCTTTGTGCTCTATTGGCTTGTATTCCGAAGATCCCTCAAAATCCAGAATATACTTTTACTTATAGCCAGTTATTTTTTCTATGGCAGTTGGGATTGGCGGTTTTTATTTTTGCTCGCTTTTAGTACAGCTCTTGATTATTTCACGGGGTTTCAAATCTTTAATTCTAAAACCCGGGTTGGGAGAAAAATCTGGTTAATAATCAGTGTTGTGATTAACCTGGGTTTCCTGGGCTTTTTCAAATACTACAATTTTTTTACGGAATCCTTTGCGGAATTACTGACAGGTTTGGGATTTCAGCCGAATTATACCACTCTCAATATTATTCTTCCAGTAGGAATTTCGTTTTATACCTTTCATGGTTTATCCTATGTGTTTGACATTTATAACAGAAAGATAGTTCCGGTTAATAACTGGGTGGACTATACGCTGTTTGTGAGCTTTTTTCCATTGCTTGTTGCCGGCCCTATTGAACGGGCAACGCATTTACTGCCTCAGATTCAAGCACCACGTACCTTTGATTATGCACGTGCGGTTGATGGCTTGCGCCAGATAGTGTGGGGATTATTTAAGAAAATGGTTATTGCCGATAATTGTGCAACCTATGCGAACCTGATATTTGACAATCCTGGTGATTACAACGGGAGCACCTTAGTACTGGGAGCTCTCTTTTTTGCGTTCCAGATCTACGGTGATTTTTCAGGGTATTCCGATATCGCACTTGGAACGGCAAGACTGTTAGGCTTTGAGTTATTGCAGAATTTCCGTTTCCCTTACTTTTCGCGTGATATTGCTGAATTCTGGAGACGATGGCACATATCGCTTTCTTCCTGGTTCCGTGATTATTTGTATATACCCCTTGGCGGGAGCAGCGGTGGAACATGGATGCGAATCCGCAATACATTTATTATTTTCCTGGTGAGTGGTTTCTGGCATGGTGCTAACTGGACTTTCCTTGCATGGGGAGCACTTAATGCATTGTTTTTTCTTCCCCTTTTACTGGCAGGCAAAAACAGGAACAATCTTGATGTGGTGGCAGAAGGACGATTGTTTCCATCTCTTTCGGAATTGATTAATATGGTGATCACTTTTATCATGACCACCTTTGCATGGATCTTTTTCCGGTCGGAAAGTATGGCGCATGCATTTGATTATATTAATGGAATTGTGTCGTATTCTATATTTCATACTCCGCAGGTTGACGGTATGGCTGTTGTAACCCTTACGATCACTTTATTATTTATGATAATAGAATGGTTAGGGCGGGAGGGTCCTTATGCATTATCGCATTTTGGAATTGCATGGCCACGTATTTTGAGATGGTTGTTTTATGCTTTAATAATTTGTATTACTGTTATGTTTATGGAAACAGAAGAATCACCGTTTATTTATTTCCAATTCTGAGAGAATGAAAACGTTTTGCATCAGGCTTATTTGTTTTTTACTTTTTACAATTGGTGTTTATATTGTCTTTATATGGATTTCCGGAAATACACTTCCACTTTATTTGAGGAAGAATTTGAGTTACCGCGCTGGAGCATACGGGCATATGAATACCCGGATGAAAGAAGTCAGAAATTCGGGTTCCGTAGAACTACTCATTTTGGGTTCCTCCCATGCATACAGGGGAATCGATACCCGGTATTTTGAGAGAAATGGAATTAAAACAATTAATCTCGGCTCCAGCAGTCAGACTCCGATACAATCACTTATGCTGTTACAGAAATATTTTGATCAACTAAGACCCAGCATGGTAATTCTTGAAGTTTATCCGGAAATTTTCTCGCTCGATGGTGTTGAATCCTCACTCGACCTTGTGGCTAATGACAATGCCGATTGGCATCTGTTTCAGATGGTATTAAATGTAAATCATATTAAAACCTACAATGCATTCACATATAGCTTACTGCGACAATGTTATGGTAATTGGGATGATTTTGTAGAACCGGTTACAATGGGCAAGGATACCTATATTAAAGGAGGGTTCGTAGACCGTAAATCAGAAACATTTAAGTATACCAATCATGAGCCTGTAAAAATTATTTTCCGTAAAGAACAATTGGAAGCACTTAAAAAAATAATAGAGTTTGTAAGTTCAAAAAATTGTAAATTGCTGCTGGTGCAGGCTCCTGTTACAAAAGCGTATTATCAATCCATGCAATTTGAAATGAATATGGATAGCCTTATGGAATCCTATGCACCATATATAAATTTTAATGGCAAAATAGCACTTGATGATTCACTGCACTTTTATGATCCCGATCATTTGAACAGGGAAGGTGTAAATATTTTTAATGAGGCTTTAATGAAATTTATGGATGAAAAACATTTCTGAAAAATTTAGGAGTGAAACAACTTTTATGTTGCACTTTTTTTTCTGATTCTGATGTATTTTTTTATAATAATGCCGGGTTACTTGTTAATTTCAATAAACCGCTCAATATCCCGAACCAATCCGAAAACTATAATGGTATCCGATTCGATGAGAACGGTTTCAGAATTCGGGACTCCCAAAATATGGCATTCTTTAATACTTTCTCCCTTGTGAACAGTTTCCGTTTCCCGTTTAAGCGTAATCAGGTTCAGGTTATATTTCATCCTTAGATTGATGTCGCCCAGCGTCCGGTTAGCCATTGTGCGCGGCGTCTTAATCTCAACAATTTCATAATTGTCGGGAAGCAATAAGGAGGTAAGAATATTAGGATTTAATAAGCGTTCGGCTACCGCAAGACCTACATCATTTTCGGGGGACAAAATTTCTTTCACGCCTATTTTTTCAAGAATCTGGCGCTGATGTTTCCCGTTGGCACGTGCCATCAGCCGTGTTACTTTTAATTCCATCAACTGCACCACACAGAGCATCAGTGCTTCAAAATCTTCACCTATTGCAACAACTACCGCATCCATATCCTGCATATTCTGCGAGCGGAGTGCTTTAATATCCGTTGCGTCCATGCAAACGGCGTACGACACTTCATCCTTAATGTCCTCAATATGATCTTCCGAAGTATCTATGGCTAGTACTTCAGCACCACGCAAAGCCAGCGTGCGAGCAATTGCATTTCCAAACTGGCCCAAACCGATAACTGCGAATTTATATTGTGACATAATGTCGAAATTTAAAAATGAATGCTAAAGTTTAAAGGATGATTAGGATATTCGTGAAACGGAAAATGCTGTTTTATTATTTTTATAGATCATGCAATCGTAGACTCGTGCAAACTTTCAGCATTTCACATTTCATCAATAACGCTATGCTTCCAGTGCCTGTTTTAAATCTTCAATAAGATCCTCAATATCTTCAATACCTACACTTAATCGTAGCAGAGAATCCAATACACCCGACTTCTCACGTTCTTCCCTGGGTATACTTGCATGCGTCATGGATGCGGGATGGCCAATCAGCGATTCAACGCCTCCAAGTGATTCGGCAAGTGCGAACACCTTGGTTGCTGATGCTACGCGGAAAGCATCTTCCATTGAATTGCCTTTCATAATAAAGGAAATCATCCCACCAAAATCACGCATCTGGCTTTTTGCGGTAGCATGATTAGGATGATCCTCAAATCCCGGCCAGTAAACTTTATCAATACGTGGATGCGCTTTTAAAAAATGCGCAATTTCTCTTCCGTTACTGCAGTGGGCTTTCATTCTTACATGCAGGGTTTTTAATCCGCGTAATACGAGGAAGCTATCCATCGGTCCCGGAACCGGACCGCATGAATTGGTTATAAAAGCCAACTTTTCATATAGCCCTATATCGTTAGTACACAGTGCACCCATTACAACATCGCTGTGTCCGCCTAAATATTTAGTTGCTGAATGCATCACAATATCAGCACCGAGGTCTAACGGATTTTGCAGGTAAGGAGATGCGAATGTATTATCAACCACCAGCAACAGTTTATTTGCTTTCGCAATTTCCGCGCAGCCTTTTATGTCAATAATTTTCATCAGCGGATTGGTGGGAGTTTCCACCCAGATCATTTTGGTATTTGCGTTAACATGATTTTTTATGGACGCTGCATCATGCATATTTACAAAATGAAAAACGATTCCGAAAGGCTCAAACACTTTCGTGAACATCCGGTACGAACCGCCATATAAATCATCGGTTGCAATAACTTCATCACCCGGGCGCAACAATTTTATGATGGTATCCTCAGCTCCCTGTCCGCTCGAAAAACATAGCCCGTGCCGTGCATTCTCAAGCGAAGCAATACATTTTTCAAGCGCTACACGGGTTGGGTTTTTCCCACGCGCATACGCATATCCTTTATGTTTGCCCGGTGATTCCTGAACATACGTTGATGTTTGATATATCGGGGTCATTATGGCTCCTGTTGACGGATCAGGCTCTTGTCCTGCATGTATTGCTCGTGTGCCGAATTTCATAAGTAAAAAATTTCAGACAAAAGTAAAGAATAAACGGAGGGGAATTCCAGGTCATTGTGCGATTTGCTTCCGGAAAGAAATTTAGCCGGTGTGTATCACATCCTAAACTAACACCGTTATTTGTTTGTTTAAGGTTTTATCACTTACTCCTGACGGCTAAACGTTGCAGGAAACAGGAAATAACCGTAAATTTGCCTTTCAGGCCCAATTGTTTAGATGGATATACAGCCTTCAGGACTTCTTAAGGATATAGACTTTCCCGCTGATCTGCGTAAGCTGAAGGATGAACAACTCCGACAGGTTTGTGAAGAGCTTCGACAGTATATAATTGATATAGTTTCAGTTAACGGCGGTCATTTTGGAGCCAGCCTGGGTGTGGTTGAACTCACTGTAGCCCTTCATTATGCTTTTAATACGCCATACGATCAACTGGTATGGGATGTTGGCCACCAGGCGTACGGACATAAAATCCTGACCGGCCGAAGAAAAGTTTTTCATACCAACCGAATTTATAAAGGCATTTCCGGGTTCCCAAAACGCTCTGAAAGCGAATATGATACTTTTGGCGTTGGGCACAGTTCCACCTCCATTTCTGCAGCGCTTGGAATGGCAGTTGCCTCCCGGCTTAAAGGTGAAAAAAACCGTCAGCACATTGCCGTTATTGGTGATGGTGCCATGACCGCCGGCCTTGCTTTTGAAGGTATGAATCATGGAGGTGTGGAAGATTCCAATCTGCTGGTTGTACTCAACGATAACTGCATGAGCATTGATCCGAATGTGGGAGCTTTAAAAGAGTACCTTACGGATATTGCCACTTCACACACCTATAATAAGGTAAAAGATGAAGTTTGGAATATACTTGGGAAAATCAGCAAATTTGGTCCCAATGCACAGGCGATCATTCAAAAGTTTGAAAATGCACTTAAGTCAGCTATTCTCAAGCATAGCAATATGTTTGAATCACTTAAATTCCGTTATTTCGGACCCATTGATGGTCATGATGTGAATCACCTGGTGAAAGTTTTTAATGACCTGAAAGATATTCCCGGACCTAAAATTCTGCATTGTGTTACAGTAAAAGGCAAAGGGTATGAATTGGCTGAAAAAGATCAGACCAAGTGGCATGCACCGGGACTGTTTGACAAAATTAGTGGAGAAATCTTCAAACCAAAGAATTCTGCACCTCAGCCACCCCGTTACCAGGATGTTTTTGGGAATTCCCTCGTTGAGCTGGCTTTGAAAAATGAAAAAATTGTGGGTATAACGCCTGCCATGCCTTCAGGATGTTCA
The DNA here is from genome assembly GCA_030855635.1 of Bacteroidota bacterium. Classification (GTDB taxonomy): domain Bacteria; phylum Bacteroidota; class Bacteroidia; order AKYH767-A; family OLB10; genus JADKJB01. The sequence continues at coordinate 7,301 of JALYQW010000021.1, forward strand.
CTCAACATTATGATGAAAGCCATCCCCGAAAGGGCCTTCGACGTTGGCATCGCCGAACAGCATGCTGTAACTTTTTCGGCAGGGCTTGCTACCCAGGGGCTCATTCCTTTCTGTAATATTTATTCTTCGTTTATGCAGAGGGGTTATGATCAGGTGGTGCATGATGTGGCACTTCAAAACCTGCACGTTATTTTTTGTCTCGACAGAGGCGGACTGGCCGGTGCCGATGGATCTACGCATCATGGAGTTTTTGATTTTGCCTATTTCCGTTGTATTCCCAATATGGTGGTTTCGGCTCCTATGAATGAGGAAGAACTTCGTAATCTCATGTATACTGCAACGCTTCATAATGGTCCGATCTCCATCCGCTATCCCAGGGGAAATGGTGTTATGATTGACTGGAAAACTCCGTTTCAGCAAGTTGAAATTGGCAAGGGTAGAAAACTGCGTGGAGGCGAAGAGGTTGCAATTTTAACTATCGGTCATCCCGGCAATTTTGCAGTTGAAGCGTGCGATTTGCTGGCCAAAGAAGGATTTTATCCGGCACATTATGACTTCAGATTTGTGAAACCTCTCGACCTTGAACTCTTACACGAAGTTTGTACGACTTATAAAAAGATAATTACTGTTGAAGATCACGCTATCCAGGGTGGGTTTGGCAGCGCTGTCGCGGAAGCCGTTCTCGACAATGGTTACCAGGTTCAAATGATGCGCCTCGGAATCCCCGACCGGTTTATTGAACATGGCGAACAGCGAGAACTTTATGAGGAATGTGGGATAAATGCCGGTGCTATTATGAATGCGGTCCGGAAATTGGTAGGTACTGCATACCTGGTAAATGTTTGATTATTGAGTTTTATTATTGAAAATCAGCAATTTAACGTTATTACACACAAAATCAGGCGAATAATTTCCGGGGTTTTGTTAAAATTCAGGTTTTATGCTTAAATTAGTGCTAATTTTTAAACATTAATTGTATACTCTCAAAATACCATGAAAATGAAATACATCAGTACACTAGTTGTTGCTATCGCTATTATGGCAGTGGGAACAGTAAATGCTCAAACAGCATCTAAATTAAATGGACAGAGCTATACCTATGTAATGAAGGATATTAGCGGAGCCGGTCCTGAAATAATTGATGAAATTACTTTTGGTGTTGGTGAAGCTTCTTCCAAAGAATTAGGAAATTCAGGCTACTCAAAAGGTAAAGTGGTTGAAAGAAATGCGGGTGCATCATCTGATTTTGAATTAACGTTCACAAAAGCAAATGCAACGTATGTATACCAGGGAAAAGCTGAAGGCACAACCATTGATGGTACTATTACTGTTACCGATGCAAACGGCGCAACAACCACAATGGCTTTCCGTGGAATGCTTACCGAAGAGTGGACCAACATCCGCACAGAAAAAGAACAAATGCGTATGAAAGAGCAACAGATGAAACAACAGAAGTAATCATACAAATCCATAAAAAAAGCTGTTACATTTTTTGTAACAGCTTTTTTTATGGGTCAATGTTTCTTAATGCGGCGTTGTATTAATTTTTAAA
>JALYQW010000063.1 GCA_030855635.1 Bacteroidota bacterium
GTGTATAACACTGTTGATTTCATTAAAGACGATCCCATTTCAATTCCGCGACTTTTTTCCGTAAAGGAAGATATTGAGATCAGTGGATTTTTAGCTGCAACAATAGCGTGGGGACAACGTCCTGTAATTCTGAAAAGTTCGTTACGGATGCTGGAGTTGATGGATGCTGCGCCACATGATTTTATACGTAATGCAACAGCACATGATTTTAAAAGGTTCATACCGTTCGTGCACCGCACATTTAACGGAACCGATTGTATTTATTTTTTAAAGGGGTTACAAAATATTTATAAATGCCATGGCGGACTGGAAACACTTTTCAGCGATTCACTAAAACAATCAGATGGCGATTTGGCTCTTGCTATACACATGGCAAGAACAACTTTTTTCAGTCACTGTCAGCCCGAAAGAACCGCAAAACATTTCGCCGATCCGCTGCGCAATTCATCGGCAAAACGCATCTGTATGTTTCTTAGATGGATGGTACGAAAAGATAAAAGAGGAGTGGATTTCGGTATCTGGAAAACAATTAAACCTTCACAGCTGTATTGTCCACTCGACGTCCATTCCGGACGGGTTGCAAGAGAATTAGGTTTGCTTAATCGCAACCAAAACGACTGGAAAGCGGTAGAGGAGTTAACTGTTAATCTTCGAAAACTGGATAGTGATGATCCCATCAAATATGATTTTGCACTGTTTGGAATGGGAGTAGGGGGAATTGGGGGAGAGGATAAATGATAGATGATAAATGTTATCGTGTTAGATATGTCTCAATGTCCTGATGTCCTAATGTCTCACTGTCCCAATTACATTTTCCTGACCCCTTTCCTGACTTTTTTTGCCTCACCCTAACCTCTCCAAAGGAGAGGGGTACATTTTTCTGTAATTTGAACACTTGACTTTTGATGATTATTATTGCCTCCCGCCTTCAGAATTTCGAAGCCTTGTGATAAATGCTATCATCACAAAAATTTTATTAGCATGTAACGGGAATGTAAAATGTAAAATGTAAAATGTAGAATGTAAAATGTAAAATGTAGAATGTATAATGTATAATGTAGAATGTAGAATGTAGAATGTAGCATGTAAGTAAGATGTAACTCCGTGCCTTAATGTCTCCGTGTTTTTTCACCGCGACAATGAAAACACCATGTTAATGAAAGCGTTTCAATGTCCTAATGGTTCAATGTCTTAATGTCTCAATGTCTCACTGTCCCAATTACATTTTCCTGACTTTTTCCCTGACCATTTCCCTAATTTTTTATAACAACTTTCCTGCCAGGTTGGCCAGTTCACTGCGTTCGCCTCGTTCGAGTGTAATATGAGCGTAGAGGGCATTGTCTCTTAACTTATCAATAATATGCGACAATCCATTACTATGTGAATCGAGATAGGGTGTATCAATCTGGTTAACATCACCGGTGAAAATTATTTTCGTGTTTTCACCTGCACGTGTTATGATGGTTTTTACTTCGTGAGGGGTAAGATTTTGTGCTTCATCAATAATGAAACAGATGTTCGACAAACTTCTTCCCCGGATATAGGCGAGAGGCGTTATATGTAACTTCTCCGAATCCACCATATCAGTAATTTTCTGAAACTCCTTATCGGTTTCCTTGTATTGTCCTTGTATGAACTTAAGGTTATCCCATAACGGTTCCATATATGGGTTAATTTTGGACTTTATGTCTCCGGGCAGGTAGCCGATATCTTTGTTACTTAGCGGCACAATAGGACGCGCAAGGAAAATCTGGCGGTACTGCTGTTTCATCTGAAGCGCTGAAGCTAGCGCGATGAGTGTTTTTCCGGTGCCAGCTATTCCCTGAATCGTAACTAGTTTGATATTTTGGTTCAGCACCGCGTGCATGGCAAAAGTTTGTTCCGCATTACGTGGCCGTATGCCATACGCGGATTCTTTCATTACTCGTTCCAGACGGGACGTTTCGGGATTGTAAAATGCCAGGGCAGAGTTCGATTCGTATTTACTTCGTAGTATGTAGTAATGGTTGGCAATGGGCTTACCCTTTTTTACCAGGTCAGAAAAAACACAATGACTGTCCTTGTAAATCTGGTCAATATATTTTTTATTGACATTTTCAATTATGGTTTTACCGGTGTATAAACCTTCAATATCTTTTACAATACCGGTCTGGTAATCTTCCGCCTGCAGGTTCAGTGATTTTGCTTTTAACCGCAGGTTGATATCTTTTGAAACAAGAATTACTTTGCGGTCAGGGCTTTGTTCTTTAATAAAAAGCGCGGCATTCAGAATATTGTGATCCGCTTTTTTCTCACCAAAAACCTGGTTGGCATCCACATTGCCTTTTTCGTGCATCAGCACTTTGAATTTTCCCTTGGTGGGTCCATTCAAGGGGATCCAGTCTTGCAGCGAAAATTGACCGGATAGTTTATCGATGTTTCTTATAAATTCCCTCGCCTCGAAATTAATCACATCATTGCCTTTTTTAAAGCGGTCTATTTCTTCAAGTACCGTGATAGGGATGGCTACATCGTGTTCTTTAAAATTATGAATGGCGTGATGGTCAAAGAGTATGGCGGATGTGTCAAGTACAAAGATCTTGCGTTCGATTTTTTTGGCCATCAGGAAAGTATTAGAGAACGATGAAGTTAAACATTCGTGAATTTTAAAGAACTACAACAAATTTAACGTCTCTTATCGGGTCATAGCATCCTTTACAAGAATTAAATTGACAGCCCGCTGTTGATAACACATATGTTTCAGCTAATCACTATCTTTGACCTTCAAAAAAGAACATATTTGAATGAATATCAGTTTTGTTTATCCTGGATTTCTCTTCGCCCTGGCTCTTATAAGCATTCCTGTTATTGTTCACTTATTTAACTTCAGGAAATTCCGGAAAGTATATTTTACCAATGTAAGTTTTTTAAAAGAACTCAAGGAGGAAACCACTTCACGCTCACGGTTAAAACACTTGCTGGTGTTACTGTCAAGGATTCTGGCGGTTATTTTCCTGGTGCTGGCTTTTGCACAACCCTATTTTCCCGCTGAGGAAGGCAAAAAACTAGCTGCCGAACGTGCTGTAAGTATTTACATCGACAACTCCTTCAGCATGGAGGCGGTTACCCGCGAAGGCACCCTGCTCGACCAGGCTAAAACTAAAGCGGTTGAAATTGCTTCGGCATTTAAACAGTCCGACCGGTTCCAGTTACTCACAAACGATTTTGATCCTGTGAACCAGCGTCTCATTAGCAGGGAAGAATTTATTAATGCAGTGAGCCTGGTCAAGGTAAGTCCAGTCTCAAGGAAAACAAAAGAAATAATTTCCCGACAGGCCGATGCCCTAAATCAAACCGGTTCACCCGAGAAAAGTGTAGTGTTGATTTCTGATTTCCAGGAATCCATGACCGATCAGGAATTTTACAGGCCTGATACTTCCTTTTCTGTTACACTGGTACCACTTGCTTCAGGATCAGTTTCCAACATTAGCGTGGATTCAGTTTGGTTTACTTCACCGGTAGTTCAACTCGGTCAAATTGCAGAGTTGAACGTGAGAATTCGAAATTTTGGTGAACTCGATGGTGACGCTGTTCCCGTTAAACTCCTTATAAATGATATTCAGAAAGCGGTAGCAGGTGCTGATATACCCTCCGGGAATTACACCGATGTGAAACTCACATTCACTGCTGCCAGTCCCGGCTGGCAAAAAGCCATGATCAGCATCACCGATAACCCGGTAACTTTCGATGACCAATATTATTTTTCATTTCCCGTGGCCGCTAATTCTGAGTTGTTGGTCATTAACAAAGAAACTCCCGGTCCTTACCTCGCTGCCCTTTTTGCAGAAGGTGGTTATTTTAAGATCAATCATTCCAGTGTCAGGCAAATCGACTATTCAGCATTCAGCGATAAAAATACCATCATACTGGATGAGTTGGCGACTATTTCAAGCGGACTTTCTGCCGAGCTGGTAAAATATCTTGACATAGGCGGAACGTTAGTAATAATTCCCGACAGCACCATCGATTTTGAATCATACAGGACCTTTTTTCAGAATATGGGAATCGCACCTATTACTTCACTGGTAATGAATCCCGAAAAGGTCGATAAACTGATGGTTGAAGACCCGTTATTCAGTGGTGTATTCAGTAACAATATTCCTTCCGGAGCTAATGTGGATCTTCCTGTCGTGCAAGGATATTATATTCAGCCTGGCCGCTCTTCCGGTGAAGTGCTGATGCAGCTTCGCAGCGGTGCTCCTTTATTATCGCGGTTCCGGGCAGGTAAAGGTGAAGTGTATGTGTTTATGGTTCCTTTCAGTGGTAACAGAAGTAATCTGGCGCGTCACGCTTTGTTTGTTCCAACCATGTACCGCATAGCATTGTTGAGTGAAAAAACCGGTAAGCTGGCTTTTTCAATAGGAACAGATGATCGCATTGAACTTCCTGCCGTAACAATTACCGGTGATAATGTTTTTCATTTGCGAAACGAGAGCATGAACTTCGATGTGATACCGGCACACCGTTCCACCGGCAGTGGTACCGTTGTATCACTGAATAACCAGGTGGTGATGGCCGGTATTTATGAATTGCAGTCTGCAGGCAAGGTAATATCAATGCCCTCCTTTAATTTTAATCGCGATGAGTCAGTCATGCGTTTTCGGGATGCAACGGCTTTGAATGAAATGATTGAACAGCTACGATTGAAAAATATTGCAGTAATATCTTCCACCAACGCAACGCTTACCGCGGGATTTACTTTTATGAACGAGGGAATACGCTTGTGGAAATACTGTATAATTTTAGTTTTGATATTCCTGGCAATTGAAATACTTTTACTAAAATTCTGGCGAAAATGAAGCTACTCATTAAATCGGTCATCGTACTGCATCCTGATGGAAATACAGAAAAAAGCGAGCAGGATATTTTAATTAACAAAGGGCGGATCGATAAAATAGGAGTGGGGCTTGCAACAGATGATGACACTGAAATTTATGACGCCAAAGGTGCTTATGTTTCGATAGGATGGTTCGATATGAAAGCCAACTTCAGGGATCCGGGTGATGAAGTTAAGGAAGGCATACCTTCCGGACTTGAAGCTGCATTGGCAGGAGGCTTTACCGGTGTGGTGCTCATGTCATCCGCAAAACCCGCGGTGCAGTCAAAAGCTGATGTGGAATACATTCGCAATCGTGCTAACGGTCATTTGGTAACATTGTATCCCACAGGAGCACTTTCTATCGACCGCGAAGGCAAAGATATTACTGAGATGTTTGATATGAAGCAGGCGGGAGCAGTTGCCTTTACGGATGATAAACGTCCTGTAACGGATTCAGGGCTTATGCTGCGTGCTTTACAGTATGCCGGTAATTGCGGTAGTCTGGTTATCGCTTACGCGGACGATAAAAGTATTTCCGGTAAAGGGCAGGTGAATGAAGGTATCTCCAGTACCATGTCGGGTTTAAAAGGCATGCCTGCATTTTCAGAAGAACTCATGGTAAGCCGCGATTTACAGATATGCCGTTATACAGGAAGCCGACTCCATTTTTCAACCTTATCTACTGCTTCAGCTGTGAACATGGTTCGTGATGCAAAGAAAGAAGGATTGCCTGTGAGTGCCGAAGTTTGTGCACACCAGTTATTCTTTGATGATTCTTCCATCATGCAATACGATACGAATTTTAAAGTTAAACCTCCTTTCCGTTCGCTTCAGGATGTGGCGGCTCTCAAAGAAGGTTTACTTGATGGCACCATCGATGTTATTTGTTCCGATCACCTGCCGGAAGATCCGGAATCAAAAATTGTTGAATTTGATTTCGCTGCTTTTGGAATTTCAGGAATCGAAACTGCTTTCGCTGTAGCTCATACGGCATCAGAAGGAAAAGTTAAACTCAGTCGCATCATTGATGCTTTCACTGTCCGCCCCAGAGAGCTCCTGGGCATTCCTGTTCCTCAAATTAAGGAAGGAGCCACAGCCAATCTCACCATTTTCGATCCAAGCCTCACCTGGACACCCAATGGATCTGAACTTAAATCCAAATCAAAAAATAATCCCTTCATAGGAATGAAACTCAAAGGCAGGCCGATGGCTGTAGTTGCTAATGGGCAATTCAGAAAATGTTTTTAAAAAATAACCCGGTGAAGCTTTCGCAACACCGGGTTCCCCATTTTAATGAACAGAAAAGCTAACCAGTTACTATAACAAGATATTTGGAAGCTTTCCAAAATCTTATTGGATCGGTAATTTCTAATTTCATGATCACACCTTTTTCATTTTTCTCCAGCGTATATGAATCAGAAGGATGATTGGTGATCACTTTTACTGATTTGTTATTGATGTCAAATGATTTTACCTGCGTGATGTCAATCTGATTAAATCCTGTGTTATTGAAATCTTTTCTCAGAACTTTTTCTTTACCCAACCCCAGGAAACCACCTTCTTTATTAAGAATATTACTTGCTTTCAGTTGCTTGTAATCACCGATGGCCCAAAAGGCGGTATTAAGCTGTGTAACTTTTTCAGAGATGACAACTTCTTTTTGTTCATTCTGTATTCTGAGTTCTGAAACTGAACTATTCAGGCTGTCAACCTCAAGGCGCAATCCTTCCAGGCTCATGTTTAAAGCTACCAGTTCACTATCCTTGGCAGCAATATCTGCATTCAGCTTGTCGATCATTTTTTTCAGCGATCCAATGTTGTAATTGGATTTGCGTAATTTTTCATTGAGAGAACTAATCATCTCCTTATTCTTCTCAAGCAGTTCATTAATAAATACGATATTCTGGTTAATCCTTTCGCGGATGTCTTTGTTGAATTCCACTTTCTCACCGGAAGCTTCTGAAATGGCTTCCTGGTTTTGAGTGATACTATCAAGGTTAGCTTCTATCTGTGTAAGGGTTTCCAGGAAGGTGTTTATGGAAGAATCTTTAGCTTCACCAATGAGCATTATCGAATCACGTTCCATAAGAGCGCGTTCCATTTCAGGCTTATAATCTTTGCAGCTTGAAAGCAGGGCCAGTGCACATATCGGTATAATATATTTTTTCATTTTAATTTGTGGGTTACGACCCATTAAGGGTATGAAAGGTTCGGGTTCAAAATTACACCAGCACAGGCGGCTGTTGAAGGGTATTATTCAATTACTTATTCACATCGTCATGTTAGTTAAACAACATAAAAAAAGGCAGCCTTTACGGACTGCCTTTTTTTATTGAAATGCTTATCCTGTCAGTGTTCCACAACAAATTGTTTCCTGGAAACAGCAGATCCGGATTTTAATTCCAGGATATAATTTCCATTGGGTAAACCTGAAACCGGCAAACTGATGACAGATTGCAACGCCTTATTCGCTATTGATGATGTGTAAACAATGCGACCAGTAATATCTGTTACATTCAATTCATCAAAACGTATATCCTGCATTGATATTTGCAATGTATGATTTACCGGATTAGGATAAATATTTACTACATCACCAGAAATTTCATTTAAACCAATTGAAAGTACCTGGAATACGGCTGAAGAAGTCGAACATCCGTTTATAGTAACCACAACAGTGTAATTTCCGGTTTGGGCAGCCTCATAAAACTGGTCGGTGGCACCCTGAATCAAAACTCCATTCAGGAACCATTGGTTGCCGACAGGAGAAGAGGAGGTCAGGGAATTCCAGTTTTGTGAAATGGTAGGAATGGATGGAAAAGAATTTACCACACCTATTGCCGGAATCCGTGCGCTACGGCATCCTTCAGATACAATCCAGTCGTACATCCATAAATAAATCCCTCCTGTGTTAAAGTTCGGATTGTAATATCCGGTGATCGATATCGGACCATTAACATCTGTATAAGGATAGGTTGCGCCTGATGTGTTTTGCTGAAGTGTGGGTCCTCCATTTTGAATTTCCATGCGATACCCTGTGCCTACAGGTACTGAGAAACCTACAGGAACGATGACCTTGCCTGAGAAGGCCGTTACCGCCTGGCTGTATGTTGCAAGAATAGGACCACCGGCTGACTGACGTAAGTTAATGGTAACCGTTCCAGTTTGTGCAGGATATACATGCACAACATCGATTGTAACAGGGCGGAAAACATCAAAGCCTAAGCCGGTGTTATTGCCTGCAGTAGAGGATTGGTTTCCAATTCCCGATGTAAGTGGTCCGGTGTGATATTCGGTGCCTACCAGGGCTTCTACATAATAAGTAGTTGTTTGTGTAGCTGAAAACGTATATGAACCACCGGTAGTAACAGGTGTTCCGCCGACCGGTACATTATACCAGTTGAGTGTTCCAGAACCTGAAGCAAGCAATGTGAGAGAGCCGCTGCCACACACCGAATCGTTGGTGGTTACCGGGTTACTGATAGAAATTACAATAATATCAATAACGTTGGAACTATCCGGTGGACAACTTCCGCTTGATAAGAAAGCACGATAGGTGGTGTTGTTAACAGGAGTTATTACATACACAGCACTATCAGATCCTGTTCCTGTTTCATTCACCCAAACGCCACCTGATAAACTTTGCCATTGTATAAAACCCGATGAACCTGTGAGAGACAGGTAAGCTTCTTTTCCGAGGCAAATGGTATCCTGAACAGTGCTTGCAATTCCTGCTGCGGTGGGAGTGCCTACTGATATAGTAACGGTGTCCACATTGGAACAGGTTCCGTCATCTCCAATAACCACGTAGGTATAATTGCCGGGACCGGGAGGTGTGCTGGTTACAGTTGCCCCGGTAGTACCGCTAAGCCCGGTAGCCGGGCTCCAGGTATAGGAATAATTGGCATTGTTACTAACAGCAGTGAGGGTAGACGATCCTGAAACGCAGAATGAGGTTGCCGATGCATCAATGGTGATGGCATCAGATGCACTTATATTTACATCAACTGGAATTCTTGGGCTCGCGCAACCGAATCCTGTAAACGGAATCGTCATTAAAGGATTGGTAGAAAGAATTGATAAAGGCGCAACTGCAAAGTCTGAAGCGTTATCATTATCAGAGTTTCCTATTCGTGAAAGACCTTCAGTAGCAAGAACAGCAGAGGAGTTAATACCATCACCTGACCAGATGGATCCCGGTGTAATGGTACTGGTACCAACCACAATTGACATTCCCTGGATGTTGGCATCCGGCCAGTTCCACACCATGAAATCCATAGGGTTGTTCTGGTCGTCAAGAATCAAAACCCATCCTGTAAAAGTTGGAAATGCTCCTGGGTTCCAAAGCATGTTACTTCCCCAGTAATTTGTTGCTCCAGCAAGATCGGTCCAGGTCAGGATGTCGCCGGGTTGTAAAATACCATTCAACACCTGTATGTTTGCATTAACAGAATTGATATCTGTATAAGAATTATTGATCAAAACTTTCCATCCTGTTACGTCTACAGAAAGTGGAGAAACATTTTGCACTTCGAGATCATCGTTGTTACCAAGGTTGGCCTCCGTAATTTGCAAAGCACTGGCAAGTGAAGAACCCCCCAGTACATTATCCTGAAGCCAGAGGGTTGTGGAAGCAGGAATATATGCGGTGGTATTGGAACCTGTTGCAATTGGAACTCCGCCGGTCTGATTAGCATACCACTCCAGTGTGCCGGACCCCGTTCCTGTAAGGTTAACAATGCCGGGACCGCAACGGCCGGTGTTGGATGCAGCCGGTGCCGGAATAACGCCCACTTCAATTGTAACTGCATTAGATGTATCAGCTGGGCAGGATACTTCGGTCACGATTGCCCTGTATTGGGTTGTTACTATAAGTGATACTATATAAGTATCGGAATTGGAACCCGTCCCGGTTTCATCCACCCAGGTAGTTCCATCAAAGCGTTGCCATTGAAAAATGCTTCCCAGGTAACCTGAGAGTGTTAAAGTTACCGGCGAATTGTAACATACCGAATCTTCTGAAGCACTTGCCATACCTGCATCAGAACATCCTACTGGTCCGGTGAATGCACTTGAAGAACTTGTCAGTAATAATAGCATGGCTATCATGCCAGTTGCCCATTTAATTGTCGCTTGTAAGTTTTTTATCATCTTCTTGTATTTTAATTAGAAATTAACCCCCTAAAATTAATAAATAAATTTTAAGCAGGATTCTTCGTTTTAATTTTATAAAAATTTGATATTCAATTATTTGAAAATGGGTGTTTTTGTTTACAAGACATGTTTCGGTTGAATTAGTGTAAAATCCCGTAAAGGGAAAATTTTAAAAACATGCAGTTTCGGCTGATAATGGGTTTCCCTGAACCACGGAAAGCATAGATATGTCGTGTAACAACCATGTAAATTTCAAGGTTATCTGTATAGCTATCATCTATATTCCGTAAATTTGAAAGCGAAATCAATCCATTCTTATGAAAAAAATATTTACATTAATTTTTGCCCTCTTTACCTTTTTCACCACCCAGGCACAAATTCAGCAACTTCAAAAACTCGGACAACTCAGTTTTAATACTACATGTGCCGGTGTATGGCATTACTCCGATTCAACCGGAAATGAATATGCATTATTGGGTAACGGTGACGCGTTGATTATAGTTGAAGTAACAGATCCTGCTAACCCGGTTGAATTGTTCAGCGTTCCCGCTGCAGCAAGTCTGTGGAGAGAAGTAAAAACCTATGGTCACTATGCCTATTGTGGTACCGAAGGCGGCGGCGGAATTACGATTGTTGATCTCAGCGGTTTGCCCGCCACCTACACTTCGCAGGTTTACACCGGTGATGGTGTAATTGCAGGTCAGCTCAGTACTTCGCACACGGTTCAGGTATTCGATGATCATCTTTATATTTTTGGATCCAACCTCGGAACAGTCATTTGCAGTCTCACCGATCCCTGGAATCCGCAGTATGTTGGAACCTACGCTGCCAATTATGTGCACGATGGTTATGTGTTGAATGATACTTTGTATTCATCAGAAATATGGGCCGGACAATTCAGCGTTGTGGATGTAACGGATAAAGCCAATCCTGTTGTTTTACAAACACAACCAACGCCCGGTGCATTCAATCACAATGGATGGTTTTCTGATAACCGGCAATATTTTTATACTACCGATGAGCAGCCTAACACTCCTGTGGGGGTATTCGATGTTTCCGATATCACAGATATTAAACTCGTAGCCACTTTCGTGAATGATACCATGCCTGGTGAAGAAGTTCACAACACACGTGTGTATAATGATTTTATTCTTTGTCCCTCTTACGGCAGTCAGCTTACCATTGTGGATGCTGCACGTCCTGAAAACCTGATTGAAATAGCTCGTTACCAAACAGGTTCTTACCTGTGCTGGGATGCATCACCGTATCTTCCATCAGGAAATATTATTGCCACCGACATGGATGGTGAATTTTATGTGTTTGCACCCTATTATGTAAGGGCTTGTTATCTTGAAGGAAATATTACTGATCAGGTTACCGGAAATGCGATTACCGCTGCAACAGTAAAATTGCTTTCCACTAATAAAATTGTGAATTCTGTTACAACGGGTGATTACAAAACAGGTTATCCAACAGCAGGAACTTTCGATGTGGAATTTTCTAAGCCCGGTTATGTTACAAAAATTGAAACAGGAGTTGTGCTGACAAATGGAAATCTTACTTTATTGGATGTGCAACTGGAACCATTTTCGGTAAGTTTAAATGTGATTGACAATTTAACCGGTAATCCAATCCCATTCGCTAATATAAAAGTACAAAATGCTAACACGGATTTAGATCTGCTCGCTGATGGAAACGGAACCCTCGTACTCTCAGCCGTCAACACCGGCAACTATGAAATAACAGCTGCTTTGTGGGGATATTATTCCGGATGTATTTCTGCAGTTATTGGTTTATCAGGATCGTACACTATTGCCCTTGAGCCCGGGTTATATGATGATTTTACTTTCGACTTCGGTTGGGTAGGTTTGAGTACTGCTTCATCAGGTGCATGGGTGCGTGAGGAACCTGTTGGAACTATGTTTTCTGCTACCCAGGCTAACCCTGATGTTGATGTTAGTAACGATTGTTCTGATCGAGCTTTCATAACAGGTAATGGTGGCGGAACCGCTAACTCCGATGATGTAGATGATGGCACGGTAACTCTCATCTCTCCATTTCTTGATTTAACAACTTATACCGATCCTTACCTCCATTATTCCCGTTGGTTCTTTGAGCAGTTTTCCGGCAATCCGGCTGCAAATGATACCATGTTCGTGAACATCAGGAGTGGAAGTACCATTACACCGGTTGATATTATTACAGGACCGTCACCAACGAACTCATCATGGGTGTCTAACAGTCTGCGCATACTTGATTTTACAACATTATCTGCAAACATGAATGTGATAGTTGAGGTAAGTGACAAACTAGGATCAGGCAATCCTCTTGAAGCCGGTTTCGATCGGTTCGAAATCACTGAGGGTCCTACAGGTGTCAACAACCCTGTTGCAAGTGGAGCAGGTATGATCGTATACCCCAATCCGTTCAGCGAAATGTTTGAAATTAAGATCACGGATACCAACTTTACAGGAAACGCCGAACTGATCATAACTGATATTTCAGGTCGTGAACTCATCAGAAAGGTAGTGGATGTTACCGGAAAAATTGCTGTTGAAACAGGAAAGTGGAGTCGCGGAGTATATATCGTAAAATTAATGAATGGTTCAACATCATTAACACCTCAAAAAATTACTAAGTTTTAAAAGCATATCCGTATACAAATCAGCCTGCTCATATCAAGAGCGGGCTTTTTTTATGCTCCAAGCTCCCGTATTTCATCCGACTCGTAAATTTCCTCAGCCAGGGGCTGATTAGCTACAGCAATCATCGCATTGGCTACTGTTACAGCATGAATAGCTTTATATTTTTGTAGTCCTCCAATAAATAGGAACGAAAAAGTGTTCATAAGGGTTTTTCCAATAGTTTCAGCAGGGCGCGATTCAGCCCGCTTTCCAAGCAGCATTGAAGGTCTGAAAAAATGCAGCGAGGCAATGCCCAGTGACCGAAGCGTTTGTTCCATTTCCCCTTTTGTTCTGAGGTAAAAATTACTGGTAGCGGCATCCGCGCCAAGCGATGAAACCACGAGCATTTTCGTGATGCCATTTTTGCGAGCTGCAACGCCAATCATTACTGGTAAGTCATAATCTACTTTACGAAAGCTTTCCTGGTTGCGTGCTTTACGGATGGTGGTACCCAGGCAACAATAAATTTCATCTCCTCTCAGGTGGTTTTCGAGCAGTTGTTTACTTTCAAACCCGGTGATAATTTCTTGCACTTTATTATTGCCGGTGTTTACTGATTTCCTCGAAAAAAGTATAATGCGGGAATAGCGGTCGTCGTTTATGAGTTCACGCAACACATGACTTCCAATTAATCCGGTAGCACCAAAAATGATTGCTGTTTTTGAAGTCATAAATTATTATACGGTGCGTAAACGTGTTTGGCGGTACCATGATTCAACGCCAAATAAAATAAAGACCGCAAGCGAAGCCAGTGAAAGCAACAATGCAAAAGACCCGGAAAGTATGGTGCTTAAAACAGAAGTGGTTTGCTGGAGTGCCTCGTGTAACCGTACAGTATTTACACCTGCAGTTGCATTTTCTGAACCGGCAAGTGCCAGGTAAAAGAATGTAATGGTAATTAATGTTATTATTATCCACCCTTTGCGGGAAATTACAGGCTCATAACGGGTGACACTTACAGGGGCAATTCCGAGTTTATCCATAACTGAAGCTGTAAACTGGATGGAAGGTTGCTCCAACTGATTTTTGTGGATCAGTTTTCTTAAAGGATCGTTGTTTTTATCAGGTAGCTGATTCATGATGTTCAAAGTTAGTAAATGAACGTGAAATATGTGCAACTTTTTTTGTTTTGTGTCTGCTTTTGTATTTTGAACCGGCTGCACTGTATTCCGGTTCATTTTGAACTGTAAGCACCCCGACCGGGTATAGGCCGGAGAATATTCTATTTTTAATTGCAGATACAAGTTTCATAATATAGCGTGTAATTCTTCTTTTAGAGTCGTTTGCAATTGATCATGAATCTTTTTCCGGGCACGGAAGAGCCTTACTTTCACATTACTTTCAGTAAGTCCCGTAATACCTGCAATCGCATCCACGGGTTGATCATCCATGTAATACAATGTTATTAGCAACTGATCGGCTTCGTCCAAAGCACTAATTGCCTCCGACAGGTATAACTTCTTTTCCTTTTCCTTAAACTTTTTCAATCCGTCGAATGCAT
This sequence comes from Bacteroidota bacterium, assembly GCA_030855635.1. Taxonomy (GTDB): domain Bacteria; phylum Bacteroidota; class Bacteroidia; order AKYH767-A; family OLB10; genus JADKJB01. Next base: position 14,198 of record JALYQW010000063.1, read on the forward strand.
TCTCATCGGCATATTCCCGAAAGCCTTCATCATCAACTGAACCGGTAAATAGACTTTTTTTGCGGATTTTAGCAAGAGCCTGGTTATAAACCACCCTGAAAAACCAGGTGGTAAATTTAGAATCGCCTTTGAAATCGCCCAGGGCATGGTATAATTTTACAAAAGCATCCTGTGCCACCTCTTCAGCGTCTTCGCGGTTGCGGGTTATCCTCAAAGCAATATTAAACGCCAGGGTTTTATGCTTGTTAACCAGTCCTGCAAAGGCGGCAGCATCCCCGTGATTTAACACCCGGTTAATGTAAAAAGAGTCATCCTGGTAGGCCATACACTTATTAAGATACCATGACCGGGGAGATGGTTACAAAAAAAAATGAAAAATAATGTAACCGGGTTGAACCGGCAAGCATCCTATGGGGAAAATTAAACATAAAAAATCATTTAAAACAATTTATTATGAACGCTGAAATCTTAATCCCCATTAGCATGTTCCTTTGCACATTCGGAATCATGTATGTGTACTTTACCACTCGTCACAAAGAAAGGCTGTCGATGATTGAAAAAGGTGCCGATCCAACTTTATTCCATTCTAAAAAAGGACAGAGTAACGCAACCATGCGTATCGGTATGTTCCTGGTAGGTATCGCGCTTGGCATTTTGACAGGCAATATTCTTACAGAAACCACGTCACTGGATGAGGAAGTGGCCTATTTTTCAATGATATTTCTCTTTGGAGGAATCAGCCTGATTCTTTATTACATGATTATTGAACGAAAACAGCAGTTGAATAAATAAACATTGACCATTAGGTTACCAGGGAAAGGTGGAATCACTTTCCCTTTTTTGCGTTCAAATGGGTGCAGCTCACCGTTGTTTAATTTTATGGGGTTTTTAAGCATTGTTTAAGGCCATCAGCTACTTTTGCAAAAAAGATTCTTATGCTAAAAGGAATTTCGTCGATTGCCTTACTCATTATTGCCAATGTATTTATGACCGTTGCCTGGTACGGACATCTGCAGTATTATAAAATTCCCTGGCTTGCAAAACTGGGTGTAGTGGGAGTGATACTCCTAAGTTGGGGAATAGCCCTTTTCGAATATTTTTTCCAGGTACCGGCAAACCGCATCGGGTACAGTGGCAACGGTGGTCCTTTTAATTTATTCCAGTTAAAAATGATCCAGGAAGTGGTGTCACTCACCGTATTCGTAATTTTCGCCGTACTGGTTTTCAAAACCGATAAACTCGCATGGAATCATTTAGTAGGATTTGCACTGGTAGTACTGGCCGTGTTTTTTGTTTTTAAAAAATGGTAAGGAAATATTTATTCCTTTGCACTGAAGTTTCGGCTTCAATTCTCTACACATAACTAAAATAAATTCCGGAATTTTTATATCTTTAACGTGCAAAGAAAAACCATGGATCAGGTTATATCAAGATGTGCTTCGTCGGATGCTTACAGAGAAAGTAGCATTTGTAAAAATGAAATGTAGAATGTAGAATTTAACTAATTCCTTTTACATTGTATTTTAGCACATCCCCCCATTTATCAAGAAAGTACCTTTCGAAT
>JALYQW010000068.1 GCA_030855635.1 Bacteroidota bacterium
ATAATCAGAACCCAGGTTATCATCGATACGACCATTGCTAAAATTCATGTAAGGAATTCCGAAATGCAGACTCAGTGCGATAGCTTTTGAAACATAGAACCGGGCATTCATCAATCCGATCCGCAAATAAGTTCCCGTATCCGTAAACTGGCTTTCCCTGGAATCATTACTCTCATATTTGAAAGCGGATATGCCCAGTCCAATACCACTGTACAAATCAATCCTGCTGGCTCTCACCCAATGAAAATTGCCCGTCAGCATGACATCGAAACTGTTTGCTGTTGCAATTGTTCCCGTAATGGTATCCTTTCCCGTAAAATAATTGCAGATGCCTGCCTCAATTCCTACCCCGATCCGGTCAGAAACAGCGTATTCAAATCCAATAGGTATGGTATAGCTGGCGGCTGCGTCATCACCATCACCTTCTGCCTCATCATTATTAGAAACTTTATAGATTGAAATTTTTATCCCCCCGCTTATTACCTTATCATTTTTACTAAAACTCTGGGAATGGAGACTTGGAGCACACAGTCCGGCGAAGACCGGCACAAACAGGAATAATAACTTCCTCATAGTAACGATTTTAAGGTGAAATTATTCATAAATTGTGCTTCAAAGTCAATACTCCTTAGTAGTCATTCACAATTTTATTGACATTTCCTACCCCAGCCTGATGCCTTTGAGTCAGGTAAGAGAATTAACATCCGGGTGTTCATTACTAACAGACTGACTTACGCTTAACCATCATAAAATTCACTTTAATTGCGTTTCCATACCGGAAATCCATTTCATGAAAAAAAACATCAGTTTAATCACCCTTCTTTTATTCCAGTTCCTGTCTTTTGCTCAGCCTCCCAAGAGAATTTCCACTACAGAATACATCATTCTGTATAAGGAGGATGCCATCAAGGACATGAAAAAAATGGGTGTACCGGCAAGTATAACCCTTGCTCAGGGTATCCTGGAATCGGAAAGTGGCAACAGCACTCTTGCCAGGGAAGCAAAAAATCATTTTGGAATCAAGTGTCACAAAGAATGGACCGGAGAGACTTTTCACAAAGATGATGATGCCAAAGACGAATGTTTTCGCAAATACAGAACCGTCCTGGAATCCTTTGATGATCATGGCCGGTTTTTAAGAGAGCGTTCCCGCTATGCGTTTTTGTTTGATTACAACATTACTGATTACAAAAGCTGGGCGCATGGACTAAAAAAAGCCGGGTATGCCACTAATCCCCGCTATGCCGAGCTGTTAATTAAACTTATAGATGAGCATAAATTGTTTAATTATGATACCGGAGGCAAAAATATGCCGATTTCGTTAGGAACTCCTCCCCTGGTTGCAACTGCACCTCAAAAAGTTAATGAGCATCCTAAACAAGGTAAGCCTGCACAAAAACCTCAAAAAGCCGTTAAAACGGGAGTTTTGGTAAACGCTCAACAGGTACCTTATGTCGTGTCAGGCAAAGATGATTCCTGGTTTTCGATTGCTGTTTCGCAGGACTTAAGGCTCTGGCAGGTACTAAAATATAATGATGCGCGCCAGAATGATGTTATTGAGCCGGGTAGCATTGTTTATCTCAAACCAAAACGCGGCCGCCCATCGAAGGATTTTCATATAGTCACGGCAAGTGAAACGCTGTGGGAAATTTCGCAACAACATTGTGTTAAGCTGAAAAAACTCATCAAACTTAACGGGATGGAATCCGGTGTAACTATTTCAACGGGTCAGAAAATAAAGTTGAGATGATGGAGTATTTATTCTATGGAATAAACATATAACAGGTGTTCTTTTCCTCCTGTTATCAAATGTTTATGACCATCCATGTTCAGCTCATCTATTAATAAAGGCGTGCTGCCTTTCACAGGAAAGCCACTGTAAATTTTACCATCCATTTTTATGAGCCATGTTTTATCGGAGGATTCTGAGCGAACTCCCATAACCGGCTCTCCATTTTTTATGGATAGTAATTGAATGGGGCCATTCATGGGACTGTCGAATTCTAACCTGAAGATCAAAGCTAATTGCGAATTATAGGCTATCAGTTCTTTTCCATCAAGAAAAATATAGTCAGGCTCTTTATTTCCGTCGGCATCGGCATATAGAAATCCATGTTCCGGCGAAACGGTTTTCAAAGGCAGTGAATTAATGCTGCCATCCGGCCTGATCTCGATAATATTACCTTCGGCGTCAGTAGTAACTAAACTTCCGGATCCGGTTTTATAGATTCCCGAATTACGGGCTTGTGCAAACTCACTTCCAATAGGAATACCCTGTTCGCCATAACGGTTTACAAATGCAACTTTACCGGTTTGGTCGGTGATAAGTAGAATGTGTTTACCATTAACTTCGATTGATCGCACCGGATCAAGAACCTGGTCGAGCGTGTTTTGAAAGTTCCAACCCGGAAGCGGCTTACCGGAAGGCAGATAAGCGTAAATGCGCCGGTTGTCACATGCCACGTAAATCTTAAAATCCCTGTTTTTGTCAAAATCAAATACGGCCAGGCCGTTAGTAGCTGCGGTCGGCAATCGGATAGGGTAATTTCCTACCGGGCTTCCCTGCGTATCGAAGAGGTACAAGTATTCGGCGGTGTTAAAAAGGAATTGCCGAGAATTATTTTTAAAGAGGTCGATTTCGAAAATCTCACCCATGATTCTGCCCTCAACCGGTTGCTTCCAAAGGATGTTGCCACTGTTATCAGTCAGGTAGATGTTAAATGCATCATCCTGGAAAATAAGCTGCCTGCTTTTAGCAATTGGATCTGTGGTAACAAGCGGCTTCATGGAAACAATAGTATCCGTCTCCACGGCAAAAATCAGGTCCACTCCTTCAGCAGACTTATTACTGGAAAAATTAATAACAGAGGTCACTTTCGCCATGGTATCGCCCGCAGTTACCTGGAAGCCTATGCTACTCACTCCTGAAAAAATATCTTTATACTGGTCACTGTATTTTTTCCATTCAGAATTTGCCATTGATTTGAAAATCTGGCCGGCCAGTGGGGGCCTTACAAAGAAAAAATGATTTGCCTCCAGCGGATAATTTTTCATAGCCTCTTTGAACAATTCCGTTTTATGGAGGAGTAATCCGGATTTATATTCATCTATAAAAGTTCTCAGTGCTGAAGCCTGGTTGGCTATTACTATATAATCTTCGATGTCGGTGTAGTACATTTTGTTAACCTTATTGAAGGTTTCCCCGAAAAGGGAAGGTATAACTCCGTTTAACCTGATAAAACCTATAGCATGACCGTTATACGATTCTTCTTTGGTAACAGCATTGTTTTTTTTATCAATCATTTTACTGATGGCTTGCAATGATTTTTTTGCCTGGGCAATATTCTTCGATTTAAAAATCGCAAATGAATTGTTGTCGTAATTTAACCCCGCAGGTTCTGTAATGACCAATGCGTATTCATTCCCCATCCACTCCAGCATTTTACTTTCCAGGTTGAGTTTATATGCTGTACTTACAGATTTCAACAACTGTTGCTTTTTTTCTTTCTGACCTGGTGATAAATAGTAGTTACTAAAACCTGAATAATATTTCGTAAAATCACTTGTACCAATGTAATTTATCACAGCCGTTTTCCGGGGCAGAATGTCTAACAGTTTCTTTGCAACGGGTTGCTGGTTGTTAAAGCAGTTAACGAATTGACCGGAGTCATCAATTGTAAGATGACCTGAAAATTTTAACAGCTGTTTTTGGGGTGCTATGTCAGCCATAACCCAATCGCCGTAATTTTTAAAAGCATCAGGCCCTGGTGCGGTTACAGAATTCAGGAAATTTCCGGTAACTAAAGGTAAATTATTGAAATTTATGAAAAGGGATGTTTTACCCTCCTGGCGCAATTCATTTAGCAGGTAAGTATTGGTGATGACAGGCTTTCCTAATTTCATCTGCCGCAACGCATCCTCAACGAGAAAAGGAGTGAAACTTGCAATAAAAATTCCACGGGCAGTCACGTAAGAAAAAACTTTTCCATTCTCAAGAATAATTTCTCTTATAATATTGCCATCATAATTTCTTTTAATAACATCAGTTTCTGTTCCACTCAATGCTTTCAACAAATCATCAGCGCCATTTTCGCTAAAGCCGTTATCAAGACTTTTGAGGAATAAAAAATCAAATTTTCCTGCACCCGTTACGTGACCTGTGATGAACAAGGGTTGTCCAGCGAGAAAATCAGCCACGTTTTTATTTTTTTCTGAGGTAGTATCGAAAAAAATTAGTTGCTGTTCAAGTTTTGAAAACAAGGGTGCCGATTTCAAAACCGGCCAGAGATCTGATTCAAGCAACTGACCCAATTTGCCCGATGAAGCATTATAAGTAATTAACAGGGCTGCGTCAGCCGGAATGGCAATGACCGGATCACCTCCTTTGTTTCGTGCGTTTTTGAGATAAAAAAAAGTGGCTGCTACGGCAATAATGATTAATAGCGTTATAAAAGATGAACTGACAACTCTTTTCATTGTACCACTTCGAATTAACTAAATGCGGGGAGTAATTTTACAACGGCCTGTTTTCAAACATCGGCCTTCACCATTCGCTCCATTTTACAGGGAACAAAGGTGTTTTCAAAGCTAAACCATAGTAACACAGGGATGTGTTACAAAAAATCAATTTATTTACAATGTAATGTTAATAATAAGATTGTTAATCCTCAATCATGTCCAATTCAAGTGCAAGTTGATAATCGAGTCGGAAACTCTTTCTGTGAAAAGGAGAAATTCCATATTTGTTAAGGGCTTCCCTGTGAGCAGCGGTTGCATATGCTTTGTTGGTGTTCCAGCCATAGTGAGGAAACTGTTCATGCAACTGGTTCATGTAATCATCGCGTTCAGTTTTAGCAAGCACCGAGGCGGCTGCGATAGAGGCATACAATCCATCTCCTCCAACAAAACATTTATGCGGAATTGTTGGATAAGTGGTGAAACGGTTTCCATCAATAATTAAAAGCCCCGGCTGCACCTGCAACTGATCGATGGCTTTATGCATGGCCAAAAAAGATGCTTTTAAAATATTGATATTGTCGATTTCAGTATGATCACATACACCAATAGCCCAGGCAACCGCTTTTTCTTTAATTATATCACGCAAAAGCAGGCGGTGAAGTTCCGTCATCTTTTTAGAATCATCCAGCAGTTTGTGTGAAAATCGCTTTGGTAGAATCACTGCAGCGGCAAAAACCGGACCGGCAAGACATCCTCTTCCAGCCTCATCACAGCCGGCTACCATCACATGAGGATCCTTATAATCTTTCAGCATAATTGAGGTTGAAGACGGGTCACAAATTAATTAGGCTAAATTTGCATCAACTTTTCCGAAATGCAAAAAAAATTTATCACCAATCTTGCCTTTCTTCTTTTCCTGAATCTCCTGATCAAACCTTTTTGGTTGTTAGGGATCGACCGCTCCGTTCAAAATGTTACGGGAGCGGAAGTATACGGAGCTTATTATGCCCTATTTAATTTTTCGTTCCTGTTCAACATCCTGCTGGATTTCGGGATAACGAATTTTAATAACCGTAACATCTCGCAAAACAGGCACTTGCTAGATAAACATTTGTCAGGCATTCTCATTCTGCGACTGGGGCTTGCCGTCCTTTATATTCTGGTTAATCTTGTAGCCGCATTTTTTATTAATTACTCCTTTGAGCAACTGAGCATGCTGTTGGTACTGCTTCTAAATCAAATACTTATATCATTTATTTTATATCTGCGTTCCAACCTGGCTGGCTTGCACCTTTTTAAAACCGACAGTGTTATATCGGTACTTGACAGGGCAATCATGATCCTATTCTGTTCGGTCCTCCTTTGGGGAAATATCACCGATATACCGTTTCAAATCGAATGGTTTATTTGGGCACAAACCATTGCCTATGTAATTACAGCGATAATCACTTTTATGGTGGTTGCCCGGAAAGCAGTGTTCACAACTTTAACCTGGAACCCACTTTTTGCCCTGATGATTTTGAAAAAATCATACCCTTTTGCCATCCTTATTTTACTTATGACCTTTTATAACCGAATTGATACTGTAATGTTGGAACGTTTGCTAGTGGATGGGTCGCGGGAAGCGGGAATATATGCTCAAGCATACCGGTTATTAGATGCATCCAATATGATGGCCTATTTATTTGCGGGACTTTTACTACCCATGTTTTCGCATATGCTTAAACATCAACATAATATCAAGGAGTTGTTACGACTTTCCTATGCATTGATTGCGGTACCTGCAATTATGGCGGGGAGTGCTGCAATATTTTATCGCTTCGAAATCATGGATTTGTTGTACAAAGAGCATGTTGCCGAATCTGCCGAAATTTTTGCTATTATAATGACGTGTTTTTTTGCAATTTCCACTACCTATATTTTCGGGACATTACTCACAGCAAACGGTAATCTCCGTCAGTTGAACATTATGGCTTCCATTGGAATGGGTTTTAACATCTTAATGAATTTTATACTGATACCAACCTATCATGCAAAAGGTGCTGCGCTTGCCAGCTTGCTCACACAATTCTCGACTGCACTCATCCAGGTGCTTCTTTGCATGAAGATCTTCAGACTAAAAGTAGATCTTAAAATGATTCTCAAATTTGTGATTTTCACCGCGGTAACCCTGACCAGCTGCTGGCTAATGAGCCTCACGGAACTTTCATGGATGCTTTCACTGGTGATTGCCATGTCAATCAGTTTGACTATTGCCTTCATTACCAGATTGGTAAGTCTGAAATCAATGTTTCAGATCGTTAGGAATGAAACCGAGCACTAAACTTTTCTTTAAATCGTTTTAAATCAAAGTTCTACGCCGCACCTCGAATTAAAACCGACCCGATCATTTTTTATACCTTTGCGCGCTTATAACCAACTTAAAAACCAGACTAATGAGTGAGAGGGTTGCTAAAAATTCCGGATTCGATGTTCTTTTTATTTTCAAAATAGCCAACAAGTACAGGATTCACCTGATCCTGATTACCATAATATCCATAATCCTGGCAATTATTTTTTCATCAGAATCCTTTGTTAAACCAAAATTTAAATCTTCTGCGATAGCCTACCCATCCAACCTGGTACCTTATTCTACTGAAAGTCCTACGGAACAAATGCTCCAGTTATTTGAATCGGATGAGATAAGGGATGAATTGATAAGCGATTTTAAGCTGTTTGAACATTATGGTATTGATACCACGGATAAATTCCCACTGACCAATTTATATGGCCAGATGAGTGAAAACATCAAAATCGATAAGACAAAATTTGAATCTGTTGAAATTGAAGTTTTGGATACTGATCCGGTTATTGCCAGCCGGATGGTGGATTCGCTGTTGGCTAAGATGCATAAAAAAGCACGATTATTACAACGGGAAAAATCAGGTGAGGTGGTGGTAATTTTAAAACACCAGCTTGATCATAAAAGATCAGAAATGGATTCCATGGAAAAAGCGTTGATGGATATAAGGACCAAATATGGAATATTGGATTTTGAAAATCAGGTAAAAGCCTTTTCTAAGGTTTATTACAGTGAACTCGCTTCAGGAAGGGCTTCAGTAGGTGGCAACCGGCCCATTGACAATGCAATGAACGGGTTATTGAATAAAGGAGGTGAATATGTTTCACTCAGTGAACATTTATGGAGAGTGAGAGGCACTTATAATGATTTGAAGATTCAATACGAAAGTGCATTTAAGGATCTTTCCAAAGAGCTGACCTATTCTAATATTGTTACCCGTCCTGTACCGGCAGAAAAGAAATCGTACCCGGTGAGAAGTTTAATTGTAATTATGTTCACGGGTTCCATGCTGCTACTTGCTTTTATAATCCTGGTGATTTACGAAAACTCCAAACGGGTCGCTTTTAACAAATCGAACTGATCCTTTAGAAATCTGAATTTAATGCAGCCATTAGCAATTGACCGCACCGGATTAAAATGGCTCTACAGCGGTGTGGGATTGGTTGCACTGATCACATGCATTGCTATTACTCAGGAATTTTTCTGGATCTTTTTACTTGCTCCTGCTGTTCTCATCATTGTTGCAGGTCTCTATCGCATGGATTTGCTGATGCTTTTTGCAGTGGTAGTTACTCCATTATCCATTAATCTTGCGAGAACGGGATTAGGTATTGGAGTCAGCCTTCCCTCTGAACCACTAATTTTCGGAGTAATGATTTTATTCATCTTTAAATATCTGTATGAGCAAAATGAAATCAGCAAGATTTTAGTTCACCCGGTCAGCCTGGCTATTATTTTTCACCTGCTTTGGATGGTGATTACAACAACAACCAGTTCCTTGCCAATGGTCTCATTTAAATCAACACTGGCACGCTTCTGTTTCGTAGTGGTTTATTTTTACATGGGCGTTTTGCTTTTCAGGAAATTAAAAAATATTAAAGTATTTGTCTGGTGTTACCTGATTCCATTGTTGATTGTTATCATTTATACAACCTTTGTTCATGCTGTGGCCGGGTTCACTGAAAAAGCTGCTCACACCGCTATGGTCCCTTTTTATAACGACCACACTGCTTATGCTGCTGTAATAGCTATGTTCATTCCGATTTTATTTGGATTCACATTTGATACGGAGAGTACAAAAATCTCTCGCATTATTTCACTGTTATTTCTGGGTATGTTTTTAACAGCCATAGTGCTTTCCTACACCCGGGCTTCCTGGATCAGTCTTGTAGCTGCATTGTTATGCTATTTAGTTTTCCTCTTGCGCATAAAAACTTCAATTGTAGTTGCAGGAATTGTAACCGTGATTGTTTTGTTTTTTGCTTTCCAGACAAAAATTATCATGTCACTGGAGCAAAATGAAAAAGAATCTTCAACCGACTATGCATCCCATGTACAATCTATGTCGAATATTTCAACCGATGCATCCAATGTGGAAAGATTGAATCGATGGAGCAGTGCTTTCAGAATGTTCGATGAGCGCCCTTTTTTCGGATGGGGGCCGGGAACTTATATGTTTCAATATGCACCTTTTCAAAAATGGAGTGAACGTACTATCATCAGTACTAATTTTGGCGAAGGAGGGAATGCCCACAGTGAATACATTGGACCATTGGCTGAACAGGGAGTGATGGGTCCTATAGCGTTTGTGCTCATACTTTCTGTAGTGGTTTTTAAAGCTTCACGGCTGGTAATTTTTTCTACCGATAAAACAGTCAGGATGCTGGCCAAAGGTTTAATACTTGGATTGATCACGTATTGGGTGCATGGGTTGCTGAACAATTTTCTGGATACCGAAAAAGCAGCAGTTCCATTTTGGGGTTTTATTGGAGCTTTGGTGGCCTTGGAAATGTATCACGCACGACAAAAAAACCAGCCCGCTTTGACAAGGGAATAATTATTCGGCTTTCTTGCTGAAGCGCAGACTCAAAAATGTAACGTCGTCATTCAAATCCATTTCCTGGCGAAAATCGTCGAATGATTGCACCATAATTTCGTGCAACAATTGCATGGTTTCAACACCACGATGACGCAACAGCAGGCCGCCCAGGTGATCAGGCCCTAAAACCACACCGTTTTTATTTTCCATTTCTGTAATGCCATCCGTATAACAAAATAATAAGGCTCCTGGTGGAAATTCTTCTTCACCTATGTGAAGAAAAGGCAATTCATCAAACATGCCCAAACCGGTAGTTCCCTGGTCAAGCATTCTTATTTCGTGATTGTGAATTACCATGGGTGGATTATGACCGGCATTAATATATTGAATCGTGTGTGTTAGATTGTTTATTTTGCCAATGAAAAAAGTAATAAATTTTTCGCCACGTGCGGAACGGTTTACACAGTTGTTCAGTTCCACGATGAGTTGTTCCAGCGTAGAGTGAGTATGTTTGATAAGTGCGTGAAGGTTTGCCTGGAAATTTGACATTAACAAGGCGGCTGAAATTCCTTTACCTGAAACATCCGCCATGCACACAAGTGACTCCGTTTCGTTTAAAGGTATAAAATCATAATAATCTCCTCCTACTGATTGATGAGGAATGTATGTGGCAGCAATATCCATTAGCGGATGGGATGCTATGCTTGCGGGAAAAAGCATTGATTGCATTTGTGCTGCCAGTTCCATTTCACGTTCCATTGCAGCCTGGTTGATAGATTCCTGGGTCAGGCGTTTATTTTCAATGGCAACAACAATCAAATTTGTAATCGTGTGAATGTAAGTGATTACTTCCCTCCTTGAATGAAATACCTTATCGTCAACACCACCTATTAATGCATAAGCTAAAGGAACCTGGTTATGCAAAACCGGTATGATGGTTTCAAATTGTTTTAACCACGGATTGGAGGAACTGTTATGTTCAGAAAGTTGTTGTATTTCGCCGGCAAAAAATGTGGGAGTGGCAAAAGGAATTTTTTCATCAACACCGAAAGAAACCGGAATACGCCATCCTTCCTCATTTACCAGCAGTATTATTTTCGATACATGCAACTGATCCTTTAGCACTGTTAAATAAATATCAAACAGGTTTGCTGAGGGTAAATTATAATTGATGGCTTTTGTAATCTGCAACAGCCAATGTAATTGCAATTGCTTTGTATCAAGTGCAATTTTTATGGTCTGGTCACTTCCACTTATTGAAGTCATTCGCCTGATTCTTGCAATAATTGAATTAATTCAGGAAGCCTTTTTATTAATGCCAGTTCTTTCATTTTCTCGCGCGCTTCTCTTACAGGACTGCCAAAATAAGTAATCCCACCCTGCAACGACTTTGCAATTCCGGATTGTCCGAGCACTACAGCACCTTTCCCGATTACGAGATCCTTTTGCACTCCTACCTGTCCCCATAAAATTACATCATCTTCAACACGTACAACTCCTGCAACTCCAACTTGTGCAGCAAAAAGACAATTTTTCCCGATCACCGTATCGTGGCCGATATGAATCTGATTATCAAATTTAGTTCCTTCACCAATAACCGTATCTCCTGAAACACCTTTGTCGATAGTGCACGAAGCCCCGATTTCGACTTTATTATGAATGACTACACGTCCGCAGGATACCATTTTATCATAACCCTCAGGTCTTCGCTTATAATAAAAAGCATCAGCACCAATTACGGTGTTGGAATGAATAATGACATCATCCCCGATTTCACAGTAATCATAAATCGATACTCCCGGATGGATTACACAATTTCGTCCAATCCTGACATGATTGCCAACAAAAACGTTAGGTTGTATTATTGTTCCTTCACCTATTTGTGCAGAATCGGAAATTGCATTATGTGAATTTTGAAAAGGTCGGAACGAGGTAACTATTTTAACATAATCGCGAAATGGGTCGTCAGAAAAAAGTAGTGCCTTGCCATCAGGTGCAACGACTTCCTTGTTGATAATTACAAAAGTTGCGGCAGAAGCCAGTGCTTTGTCATAATACTTGGGGTGATCTACAAACGTGATATCCCCTGTAGTTACCATATGAATTTCATTAATCCCGGTCACGCCCAACTCCCCATTTCCAATAACTCTGGCCCCGGTAAGGCTGGCCAGTTCCTGCAGCGAAACTGCTTTATCAAATTTCATTTCAGCAAAGATTGTTCACAAAAGTAAGCAAACATCACTACGGGAATGCAAAATAAAAAATCCCGCCTTACAGGGCGGGACAGATATTAGTTAATGAGCAGTGATTTATTATTTGTTAATAATAATCTGTGCTCCCAAAGCCTGTGAACCGGATCCTCCTAAAAATCCTTTTGCAAATACCGTATAAATCTTACCTGCTGATAAAACAATCGGGTCAATATCGAGGGCTACAGTTGATGTACCTGCTACCCGAACTTCGAGATCATAGGTTCCGGCATCCAGTGGAGTAAAATCAGAATATTCTTTAAAGGTGTAATCTCCAAAAACGATTGCTCCACCGTCCAGTGCTACATCAACTGCAGGTGCATCCGGCGATAGGTGAATGAATCGAATATGCGCTTTTCCCGCAGCAGGATTGGCCAGGTTATCCTCTATGGCCAGGGCCGAAATCACACTCACAGAATCAATTGCGAAAACGGAATAGCTCTTGTTTGCAGCTAAGGGAAGTGTTTGATTAATTACGGTTGTTGTCGTTCCTCCTACATTTATTTTGATATTCCTGTTTCCGCTTGTAACAGGAATATAAGGGGTGTTTCCCGGATAATTTAATGCCGCATTGTTAATCTTTACATTATCTACCAATAAATCAACTCCCGGTCCATCAGGTGAAGCATGAGTAACCATTAATCCGGCATAGGTAGCAACAGGACCCGTATCCATATCGTCATCATCATCCTTGCACGAAGCAAACGAAAAGGCAACTGAAGTCATTAATATGGCTATGTTACGTTGTGAAAGCATGTTGAATTTGTTTTTGAAGTTTTTCATGATGTTTAAGTTTTATTTGAATTACTTAAACAATACGTAATTGATGAAAGTTTTGGATATTTGAAAAGTCCAACCCATTCTATATTAAATACCTGTTATCATTTTAGACCTTCTTAGTCAGATCTGCCGCAGGTAGCGCATTTTGTGCTACCTTTGCACCCTCAAATCCAGGACCATTACCATCATGAAGAATATCAGGAACATAGCAATTATTGCGCACGTTGACCACGGAAAGACCACGTTAGTTGACAAAATCCTCCATCAATCTCAATTGTTCAGAGACAACCAGCATATGGGTGAATTGATTCTTGACAACAATGATCTGGAGCGCGAGCGTGGAATTACCATTGTGGCAAAGAATGTTTCGGTTAACTATAAGGATGTAAAAATTAATATTATTGATACTCCTGGTCACGCCGACTTTGGAGGTGAGGTTGAGCGTGTTTTGACCATGGCTGACGGAGTGCTCCTTTTGGTGGATGCTTTTGAAGGACCGATGCCACAGACCCGCTTTGTTTTGCAAAAGGCCCTGAGTGCAGGATTAAAACCTATTTTGGTCATTAATAAAGTTGATAAGGAAAACTGCAGACCCGACGAGGTGCATGAGAAAGTATTTGATCTCTTTTTCAACCTTGACGCTACTGAAGAACAATTAAATTTCCCAACCGTGTACGGATCGTCCAAGCAGGGCTGGATGTCATACGACTGGAAAAAACCGGTTGATAATATTACCGCCTTACTGGATACCATTATTGATTATGTTCCTCCTGCTCCTTTCCGTGAAGGGACCCCTCAAATGTTAATCACTTCACTTGATTATTCATCATTTGTAGGTCGTATCGCAATTGGCAGGGTATACCGTGGAACTATGAAGGAAAATATGCCTGTTTCCATGGTGAAAAAGGATGGAAAAATTATTAAGACCCGAATCAAGGAACTCATGACTTTTGAGGGACTCGGCCGTTTAAAAGTTACGGAAGTCCCTTCCGGGGATATATGTGCAATAGTAGGTTTGGATAATTTTGAAATCGGCGATACTGTTGCTGATTTTGAAAATCCGGAAGCGCTTAAATCGGTGGCTATTGATGAGCCCACCATGAACATGCTTTTCACTATTAATACCTCACCATTTTTTGGTAAGGAAGGTAAATTTGTTACCTCCCGCCACCTGCGTGACCGTCTTTATAAAGAATTGGAAAAAAATCTCGCCCTTAAAGTTGAAGAAACCGGTTCTCCGGATTCTTACCTGGTATATGGAAGAGGTATTCTTCACTTGTCGATTCTTATTGAGACCATGCGTCGCGAAGGTTATGAATTACAGATTGGCCAGCCACAGGTTATCATCAAGGAAATTGATGGTCAGAAATGTGAGCCTATGGAAGTTCTTACCATCGACACCCCTGCGGAAGTTGCAGGTAAGGTTATTGAACTGGTTACGCAGCGCAGAGGTGATCTGCTGATCATGGAACCAAAAGGTGATTTACAACATCTAGAATTTGACATTCCTGCAAGAGGTCTTATCGGGTTAAGAAATAATATTCTAACTGCAACAGCAGGAGAAGCTATCATGGCGCACCGTTTCCGTGCTTACGAGCCATGGAAAGGATCTATTCCCAGTAGGATAAACGGGGTTCTTATAAGCATGGACAAAGGATTATCTACAGCTTATTCCATTGAAAAAATGCAGGACCGAGGATCGTTTTTCATCAATCCGGGTGAAGAAATTTATGCGGGCCAAGTTATTGGAGAACATATTCGTCCGGGTGATCTTATTATTAACGTAACTCGTGCCAAGCAGCTGACCAATTTCAGGGCGGCAGGCAGCGATGATAACGTACGTATCATTCCTAAAATTAATTTTTCTTTGGAAGAAGCAATGGAATACATCGAATGGGATGAGTATGTAGAGTTGACACCAAAATCGATCCGGATCCGGAAAGTTATTCTCGACGAAAATGAGAGAAAACGCCAGCAGAAAAAAGTAATGGCCTAATTTTTTCCTGAACTAATCGAATTATTTTTCTAAAGAATAGAGAGCATACGTTTGCATGTCGGTCAATATTCCCCCGCTTGAAATCGTATACTTTACCTGCCGGGAAGTTGCGGTATCCGTCAACAATAACAACCGGTTGTTGTGAACCATATACTCGGTGATTTCGCAGTTCATCACCGATTCTTTTTTCCCGTTTATGAAATGTGTTATATAAAGCGAATCATTCACCACCAATTTTTCAGTTTTGGAAACAAAGGTTTTATTTTTAATAAACGCGATTACAGCATTTTTATCGCCCAGGTTAATATGACCTGAGGAATCGGGCAGACTTTCTTCCAAGCCTTCATCAGAATAATAGTAAGGTTGTGACCGGGGTAAATCGGGTTGGCAGGCAGTTAAAAAAAGGACCCAGATTATGCAGAGGGTAATGGACAAATAGGCCTTTTGCCACAGAATACTTTTGATGAGTATGTACATGTATCAGGAAGATCAAATATCCGAATAATACGGAAGCAATTAACCTGAAGTCAGGATACTTCATCAAAAACCCAAATAAAGAATGAATTACTTCACTCTTTCCACATACGTCATAGTACGGGTATCCACTTTGATTTTCTCGCCCTGGTCAACAAATAAAGGCACGTTGATAATCGCACCTGTTTCAAGAGTCGCTTGTTTGAGTGTGTTAGTGGCAGTGTCTCCTTTCACACCTGGTTCGGTATAAGTTATTTCTAATTCCACGAAAGTGGGTGCCTCGGCTAAAATAGGATTATCCTGCTCAAAAGCTATTTTAACACTCATTCCTTCTTTGAGAAATTGTGCTCCGTCACCAAACAACTCATCAGGAATGTGCACCTGCTCATAGGTTTCATTATCCATACACACAAAATGCTCGCCTTCTTTAAAAATATATTGCAATTCTTTGTACTCCACTCGAGCTACCTCAACTTCTTCCCCTGCACGAAAACGGTTTTCGGCAAGTTTACCCGACTTAAGGTTTCTCAATTTTGCCTGGAAAAAGGCTCTCAGGTTACCTGGTGTGCGGTGCTGATATTCGATGATCTGAAAGAGTTCCCCATTGAATCTGATTACTGAACCTACGTGTATGTCACCTGTATTGGCCATATGTGTAAATCTAAAGTTATTGATAATGAAATGTGATTCCAGTAAATGACAACCGTTGGGATTATCATAAAAAACAAAAGGCAACGCATAATGGCGCTGCCTTGTTTTATTAGTTAGTCCAACTAACCTGCGACGACTTCGAATGTCAGGGGAACAATAACTTCCCTGTGTAATTGAACATCCGCTGTATAAGTGCCGGTTGCTTTTATGTGGTCATCGCTCATAGTAATTTGGCGCTTTTCAATATTATGACCCATTTTCTTCAACACGTCAGCAAGCTGTTGTGTAGTTATAGAACCAAACAGTTTACCGTTCTCTCCTACCTTTGCGGGAATGGTAAGCACCACGTTTTCAATTGCAGCTTTAACTTTTTCAGCTTCCATTTTCAACTTGGATACTTTATGTTCTCTCTGGCGGATTATTTCCTTATTGATCTTAACATTTGAGTCGTTGGCAATCATTGCCATGCCTCTTGGTATCAGATAATTCAGGCCGTACCCGTTGCGTACCTTTACTGTATCATGAGCATAGCCCAGATTTTTTACGTCTTCCTTAAGAATGATTTCCATTTTTCAGCTTCCTTATTTTAAAAGATCCGTTACATAAGGCATCAGCGCCAAATGGCGGGCCCTTTTAACTGCAGTTGAAACTTTTCTCTGAAATTTCAAAGAGGTTCCGGTAAGCCTGCGAGGCAATACTTTACCCTGCTCATTTACAAATTTAGTCAGGAAAGTGGCATCTTTATAATCCACATACTTTATTCCTAACTTCTTAAACCTGCAATATTTTTTCTTGTTCACCTCAACAGCAGGAGGATTGAGATATCTTACTTCGTTGTTAGCCATGATGCGATCAGTTTTGAGTTACGGTTTCTTCTTCTTCTTTCTTCTTCATTGCAGCATTCTTACGCTTTTTTTCATTGTACGTAACCGCATGTTTGTCGAGAGAAACTGTGAGAAATCTCATGATCTTTTCATCACGCTTGTATTCAAGTTCCAGTTTGCCGATGTTAGCACCATCTGAACGGAACTCGATAAGGTAATAGAAACCCGTGTTTTTCTTCTGGATCGGGTAGGCCAGCTTTCGTAATCCCCAATTGTTTTCGAAAACAATCTCGGTACCGGTGTCGGTGAGGATTTTCCTGAATTTGTCAACCGTTTCATTAACCTGGTCCTGTGAAAGTACAGGATTGAGTATCATAACGGTTTCATACTGGTTTAACATGCTTGTTTTTTTATGATGTTTAGCCCCTTTCTAAGGGACGGCAAATGTACAAAAACTTCCTAAATCAAACAACTATGGGGAAAAATCTTTAATAACAGGCTATCCACAATAAAAACCAGATCAGAAAGTTAAATTAACATGGTGATTTTCAAGTATATGAACTTATTCATAGCGAAGGGCATCTATAGGATCTAACCGTGCTGCTTTTATGGCAGGGTACAACCCCGACAAAATCCCCACCACGAAACATACTGCTATACCTGAAAAAATCCACTTCCAGGGCACAATAAATCCGCCGTCAAATGCCAGGCCCATCAAATTACCGATAATGACACCAAGTATAATTCCTGCAAGGCCTCCTAGCTGACAAATCACTACTGCCTCAATCAGGAATTGCCGCCTGATCGTAGCCTGTGATGCACCCAAAGATTTCCGTATCCCAATTTCACGGGTACGCTCTGTTACTGAAACCAGCATAATATTCATCAACCCGATAGCGGCTCCCAGGAGCGTTATAATCCCTATGATGGTAGCGGCCAGTGTAACATATTTAATCTGATCAATAAGTATATTAGCCAGGCTGTCGCTTTTCACAATTTCAAATGAATCCTCCGCACCTAAACGGTCGCCTCTTACTATGCGCATCAGTCCGCTACTTTCGCCAAGTGCACTTTCCAGGGCAGCAACATCATGCACTTTAACTGAAACAGTATAGCTTCGACCATCATCTCCAAACCTATATTTTACGTGTGTTAGAGGAACCAGGCAAATTTTATCACCACCAAAGCCCATGCTGGAACCTTTTTCGGCAAGCACACCCACAATCCTGTACTTATTATTTCCTACACTAACTACCTGTTCAAGCGGATTCTCCCCTGCTTTAAACAGCGTGGAAACGATTTCGCTTCCAATAATTATGACATTGCTCCCTGCAGCAAGTTCCTGGGGTGAGAAATTCCGTCCTGTACCAATTGTATAACCGCCTGTTGCTAAATAATTTTCATCGGTACCCATTATCAGGATATTGGGATTGGATTCTTTATTTTTGTATTTCAGCACTGCAATTTGTGATGCCAGTGTTGAAACCGAGACCAAAGCAGGGAAATTCAGCATTTTCTTAAATTCCTGAGCTTCATAAAAAGTGACGATCTTATGACGTTTGGGCCTTTTGCCCTCCTTCCCAATCCGGATTCCAAGTCCTGAGTTTCTGATAGTGAAGGTATTAGAACCCATGCTCGAAAAATTACTGTTGATAGAGGATTCAATTGCATCAATAGCAGTCAAGATTCCAACCAGAGCCATAATGCCAATGGCAATAATAAGCGCTGTTAGAACGGTCCGTAACAACTGACTTTTCACCGCTCCCAGAGCTACCTGAATATTTTCCCTAATTGTCAAATTTTTTTATTCTTTCCTGCAAAAGTAACATTCGGTGTTCACAGGTAATTTTTTGGCACAATTATTTCTTAACCCTTGACAATTAATTCCAGGTAACTTATTATTGCATAAATAACAACAACAATGAAAAAAATCCTCCTTGCATTAACTCTGGTAGCAGGTTTCGGCTTAGCCGCTAACGCCCAGACGACAGAAAAAACTACTGAAGCTACTCCTGAGCCTGCTAAAGTTGAAGTTGCCGGCCAGGTTGCTACTGAAGCGGTTGCTGCAGAACCAGCTACTCCTACC
Organism: Bacteroidota bacterium; assembly: GCA_030855635.1. Classification (GTDB taxonomy): domain Bacteria; phylum Bacteroidota; class Bacteroidia; order AKYH767-A; family OLB10; genus JADKJB01. The sequence continues at coordinate 18,399 of JALYQW010000068.1, forward strand.
ACTACAGAATCCGGAACTACAGCCAAATCATGTTGCTCAAAAAAGGGCAAAGAAACAGCCAGTGCTAAAACAAAAAGCTGCTGTGCTGATGGCAAGAAAATAAAGGCGGATTGTGCTGAAAAGAAAACTGAAACTACGATTTCGCAATAACAAAAACAGGTTTGTTGGGTTCCTGTAAAGTAATAACCCATATTACTAACAGTTTAACTTACCGCTTGCAGAAAATCCCGGATCACTCCGGGATTTTTTTATTTGTCCCCAATTTAACTTTCCCGTATGTTATTTCATTTTGATCACAAGATGTTGCGGAGCTCAGCGAGTTGATGAATTTCATAAAATACCTGCCTGTCATTTCGGATTTTTAACGGATTAAAAAAAACAGGATCAATTCCAGCATTTTCAGCACCGGCAATATCGGTATCCAGGTTATCACCTATCATTACACATTGTTCGTGAACGGCCCGTGATTGTTTTACAGCATAATTAAAAATTTCCGGTTCCGGTTTTTTAAATCCAATTTCTTCTGAAATATGAATGTGTTCAAAGAAATGTGCAATGCCTGAATTTCTGATCTTTAAATGCTGCACTTCCTTAAAACCATTGGTTATTATATGGAGAGAATATTTTTCAGAAAGGTATTCCAGAATTTCCATTGTTCCGGGGAACAGGTTGGTTTTAACAGGACATGCTGTGATATAGCCTGCAGCTAATTGTTCCGCAAGTTTTAAATTGCTGATTCCAAAAGATTCCAGCGTTCTGCTGAATCTTCCTGCCCTAAGAGTTTCTTTGGAAATAGTATTACGATGGTATTCATCCCACATCTTTTTGTTAATATCCCTATATGCGGCGATGAAATCATGCAGTCCGGTAATTCCAAGCGACTCAAGTTTATGTTCATGGTACAGCTCAGCAATTGCTGACTGGGAATTCAATTCAAAGTCCCATAGCGTGTGATCGAGATCAAAAAAAACTGCTTTGTACTGCTTCATCCGAATATGCGTTCTTTAAGTTCAGGAATGTTTACGACATGTAAAATTTCGAAAATAGATGTGAAAAATAACGCCCAGAAAAGGATGGAAAAAAACATATACACGAATATCTTTTTTTTATTGTCTTCGAATGCATTCAGGATGACAGTACCAACAGGAATGGAGAGAATTACAGGGGTAAGAAACGATACTCCAACCATTCCATACTTCTTCCACAGCCTTACAAATTTACGTGATTGGGAACTGAAAACTTTTGCTTTTTTATTTTCTTCCTTAACCAACAGGTGAGTGATTTCAATATCGCCTTCTGTTGAACGCGGCTTACTAAATAATTCCGGTTTTTTGAATGCTTTTTTAAACTGTCGTTTGATCCAACTGAAAATAACCTGTATTTCAAGACTAAAAAACGTAAAAACCCAAACCCCAAGCATTCCCCCGATCACGCAATACAAAACAGTTTCAAAAAATGTAAAATCGTATCTTTCATCAAAATAGGCAAATGGAGGACCAGCAACGAACTTAACGCTGCTCAAAAGAATTATTAATATTATTTTAACTACTTCACTCACCGGTTATAAATTGAATAGTATAACGCCTGGAGCATTCAAGATGTTCCTGAAAATAAAAAATAAACACATCAGCTCTTCTCACCAAAAGCAAGATCGCCGGCATCGCCCAGGCCTGGAACAATGTAGGATTGTACTGTGAGTTCTTCATCAACAGCACCAATCCACAGGGTAACATCCTGAGGCAGATTTTTCTTCACATATTCTATTCCCTGTGTGCTAGCCAGCGCACACACCACATGCGTATGCTGCGGACGACCCCTTTCGGCCATCGCCTTATAAGTCATCACCATTGACTGCCCTGTAGCCAGCATAGGGTCTGAAAGTATGATCAGTCGATTGGTCAGTTCAGGTGAGGAAACATACTCCAGACGTATATCAAAGCTTCCATCCTTATGATGTTTGCGGTAAGCGGAAATAAAAGCATTATCGGCATTATCAAAATAGTTCAGCAAACCCTGATGCAATGGTAATCCCGCTCGTAAAATAGTTGCAAGTACGGGTTCTTCAGTGGGTAACATAACATTGGCAATGCCCAATGGTGTAATTACTTCTTTAACCTTATACGATAATTTCTTACTGATTTCATAGGCCGCAATCTCACCAATCCGTTCCAGGTTTCTCCTGAACCGCATCCTGTCTTTCTGAATTACCGCATCACGGATTTCACCGATAAACCGGTTTACAATTGAGTTCTGATGACAGAGTAAATTAACCATTAGTCAGGGATCGCATTTAGTTATTAAAAGAAATTAATTTTTGAACCATTTCCATGGTAATGGAAGCTGGTTTTTTTTGATTTGTAAATATACATAATCTGTTGATCCGAATCCACGGTAAAAACGTGCCAGGTCATTATCGTTGGAACCTTCGAAATCCAGTTTGTCGAGGTCCAAGCAATATTCACGGATGTAATGATCAACCAGGTAATGCATTGCAGACAATTCCTTGCCGGTACTCGTAGTAGCCGAAAAAATAAAAATGCCTGTATTGTGGCTTTCAAAAAAAACTGCACCTGCGCAAGGAATGCCGAATTTATCGTTCACCATCCATATCCTGGCCATGCTGCGTTCTAATGCTGCATCAGCGAGTTTCAGGAACATATCGTAATCGGAATGCTGAAGATTGGTGAGGTAACGACCCCGGTTCTTTTTAAACATGTTCACTACATCAGCAACATTTGCAGATTTAAAAATTGTCAATCCGTTTTTTTCTGCCTTTTTAATATTCCTAACATGGTTTTCACTGAATGAATTTCTCAATGCTAAATAATCAACATTCATATTCAGTATTAAATCGAGGCGTGAACTTTTTGAAAAGCCTTGCGGTATCCATTGATTGGTTACATGCAGGTTCATTTCAACAAAACGAAAGGCTGCCGGTAATGCACTGATGAATGATTCGCATAAAGCAGGTGTTATAATTTTTTTGGAAAAAACACCCAACTGCTGCGCAAAAAACGGCGGATAAATATAATCCATCAGATATTTTCTTCCCCTGGTAACTGGCATCACCGTGGAATAATCATCCTCAACAAGTGCATCCCATCCCTGACAGATGTGATCCAGGTACCAGGAGTAGGCATATATGATACCATTTGTTGCCTGATCGATACACTGATCCCATCTTTGTTTGTCGATTTGTTGATGGCGCAGATAGCAGATCATTTGTTAAATCTTTATGGGATTCAGGAAGCAGCAGCAACCATTTGTTCATATACCGTTCTCCATCCTGACCAAATTTTGCTTTCGGATAGTGATTCATTATGCCACAAACTTACAAAGTCGCCGTTAACATTTTTAACTTCCTGAATAAGTGGCAGAATGTGGTTCATGGCTTCCGCCGGAGGTACTTTCATATAATATTTCAACGTGGCATCCATGACTGCAAAAGGATGAATTTTTAGATTGGTAACCTGTTCATTGTCGAGATCATAAAAGTAAAATGGCGTGCAGATACTTGCCCGGAAGCCAACCTGCAAAGCATATCCCATAGTGTAATCATCGATAATATCTAATTCCATCAACCTCCTGTATGTTTCCGGTAATTTGAGCACTAAAAAATGCTGTCGGCTCTTGGTAACTTCCCTCTTGAGAATTTTACTCAATTCGCTCAGTTCTTTCTTTAACCGCACCGGATTGGTATTGGAACCGTAAGAAGGGTGAATGCCGGTTTCGGCATAATCAGCGATCGACTTGATTAGTGACCGGAATTTTCTGGAATCAACAGGAACATTTTTATCATTCAATCCATATTCCCCAAGAAGGAAAAAATAAATGGATTTAAACTTGTACCGGCGTTGCAATTCAAATTGAAGGTCATACGTATCGTAAGGATCCTTCTGAATTCCTGCAAGTGTGCGGGTACGTTGCATGAAATCCTCAAGATCAAGACTAAGAATTGAACGCATATAGGCTCCTGCAGTACGCATAAAACCTTTTTCCAGATAAGCCCATGCATTATCAATGTCAATAGTGGAAATAAAACGGTATTTTCTCTCCTGGAAAATCATATGTGGATACCGTTGTTTCAACAGGTCCCGAATTAAAATCGCATAATTATTGACCAATGGTTTTTGAAGAAAATTTTTCTGGAAAGCCAGGCTCTCCGTAGTCTGGTAGCGGTCGTGAGAATCTCTTAAGTGCGGAAGGTATTCTTCATACCTGCTAACGAGGTAAAAAGTAGCAGCAAACGGATCGAATGGCAGTACATATTTGGGATGGGTAGCAAAAAAAACCTTCAACCCCTGCCAGTCGAAAACCGATATTTGCTGGTCTTCAATTCCCTTTTCAAATAACAGGCGGGTGGCATAAAAAAACAACTCGTCGCCAACCGGCTGATCGCAATAACTGATTTTGGGTCCGGGAAACCGACGGAATTCTTCTACATTGGAAATAGTCCGGTAAGGTACACTCAGAATTTGTGTAAAAACTAAATCAAATGTGTATTTTAATCGGGAAGTAACCCGTGTAGTAAAAATGGCGAGTGTGTCGGTAACCATAGCGGAATGAGAGGGCTAAGTTATACAATTACCCGTAAGGAAATGATGAAAACCTTTGAAGCGTCAGGCATCCTGTGTCCGCTCACATTTTTCCCTCATCGGCAAAACTGTAATATTTTTCGCCTGCAATAATTATATGATCGAGTACCTGAATATCCAGCAACCGTCCCGCGTCCACCATTTTCTTTGTTAAAGAAATATCTGCATCACTGGGAGTCAAATTACCACTTGGATGATTATGACACAAAATAATACCCGAGGCCATACAGTCGACGGCTTTTTTGAAAACCATCTTAGGGTCCACAACGGTGCCGGTAACTCCACCTTTACTCACCTGATGTTTGGCAATGACCTTATTGGCGCGATTCATCAATAAGATCCAGAATTCTTCATACGGCAGGTCGGTAAGATCCGGTAAAAATAAGTCTGCCACATCCTTACTGGAACCGATCTTAGTCGTTTTACCTGCTTCGGCAAGTCTTCTGCGACGACCTAACTCCAGAGCTGCTATCAGGGTGAGTGCTTTTACGGAGCCCATGCCTTTAAACCCTGATAATTCTGACACTGACAGTCGTGAAAGACGGGTCAGGTCATTGTCAACTCCCGCCAAAATCCGGCGCGACAATTCAACTGCGGTTTCTTCGCGTGTACCGCTTCTTATCAACACCGCCAGAAGTTCAGAATCAGTTAATGTATGCCGGCCCTGGTTTAACATTTTTTCCCTTGGGCGGTCGGCTTCTGCCCAGGCTTTGATTGAAGAGTTTTCCATGAAAAATGAAAATTAAAAAGTTCCCCATAAAAATATAAAACCTTCCTCAAACGAGAAAGGTTTTATTTAATAAATATACTAAATAATTAATTATCAGGCCAACCCGTTAATCATTTTAGTCAATTTCGACTTCAGATTAGAGGCTTTGCTCTTATGAATAACGTTTTTCTTAGCCAGTTTATCAAGCATCGAAGAAAGACCGGGATATAATTCAGTTGCCTGTTTTTTATCCTTGGTAGCCCGGAGGGTTTTCAATGCATTACGCATTGTTTTAGCCTGGTACCGGTTACGTTCCTGTTTATTTTCGTTTGCCCTAATGCGCTTTTCAGCGGATTTGTGATTTGCCATTTTATTGATGTTAACTGTTACTGTTTCACCGCTTTAGGCGGTTTGATGATCAGAACACTTCTGCCCTGTTAAAGTAGCCCGTACGGGAATCGAACCCGTGTTTCCTCCGTGAAAGGGAGATGTCCTAGACCCCTAGACGAACGGGCCGAATGTACCTCTTCCGTAAAAGAGGATGCAAAAGTATATAAATACTCAATCATAACCAACTTTAGCGAAAAAAATCATCCGATAATATCACCGTCCGACTGTAATTTAAATCCAAGCCGTTTTCCTGTGCTGATAACACCAGCCAGGTTTTTCTCAATTAATTCCTTTACGGATATCATTCTTACCTGGTCAAAAGGAGGCGTGAGAATATCAAAATTCAATGAAAACAGGATCGTGCTTTCCGCGATTTCACGTAACTTCTCATTGGATAGTTCGTCCTTGTCAAAATCATTAAACAAAAATCCCAATTGCTTTTTGCCTTCCACAAAATAATGATTTTCATTATTAATAAAAAGGCGGGCTATAAGCACACCCAAATCATTTACCCGGTTAAATTTGAGAGAATCAGTTAAAAAATTGTACACTGAAATAATACCGCAATAGCCCCTGGACCTTTCATCAGTCAGATAAGAATTTTTCCAGATTTGGTTACCCTCCTGGAAAGTGAAAATATCGGTATGCATGGAAAAAATCAGGATGTCATCCGAAATCCGGAATTCCAGTTCGAAAGGCCCCCGTTCAACATACTTAACCACCACCCTTTTATCAACGGCATTCATCGCTTGTAATAGTTCCACCTCAAGATTCTTGAGAACGATTTTTAGCTGGTTAAATGCTACTTCAGTTTTTTGATAAACATCGACCTTTAAAGGACCTTTTTCAACCAACGATTTTTTAATAAGTTCCAGAGTAGATAAGGTTGGTTTTTCCATGGTTCAGTTTTACTTGTTTTCAATAAGCCCGGGCAAAAATCACTCTTGCGACTGAGGGTTTTCCGGTAAGAATACAGCTGCCGGTTTCTTTCGCACCGTGAAGGGGAATACACCGAATTGTGGCTTTTGTGAGTTCCTTAATCTTCAATTCGGTTTCTGAAGTGCCGTCCCAATGAGCATGTACAAATCCACCTTTGTTATCCAGAATATCCACCAGTTCCTCCATGGTATCGGCATTCCAGGTGGCCGATTCACGAAATGCCACTGCTTTGTTATAAATATTGATCTGGATTTGATCTAACAGGTTAGCTATTTTTATATCCAGATCCGTTACCTGGTAGATGGATTTTTCTTTAGTATCACGCCGTGCAACTTCCACCGATTGGTTTTCAAGATCCCGCGGACCAATAGCAATCCTGACAGGTACTCCTTTCAGTTCATACTCTGCAAATTTCCAACCCGGTTTATGAGTATCACGGTTATCAAATTTAACAGATATACCTTTACTTTCCAGAGATTTTTTGATGTTAATGGCATATTCTGAAATTTGATCCAGTTGTTCCTGGCTCTTATAAATAGGAACAATTACCACCTGAATGGGAGCCAGTTTTGGAGGTAAAACCAATCCGTCGTCATCGGAATGGGCCATCACCAGGGCACCCATCAACCGTGTTGACACGCCCCAGGAAGTGGCCCAAACATGATCCTGCACACCTTCTTTATTGGTAAATTTCACATCAAATGCCTTTGCAAAATTCTGACCAAGAAAATGGGAAGTTCCTGCTTGCAATGCCTTTCCATCCTGCATTAAAGCCTCTATACAAAAGGTATCAACCGCTCCGGCAAACCGTTCATTGGCTGTTTTAACTCCTTTAATCACCGGCATAGCCATGAATTTTTCAGCAAATTCTGCATACACATCCAGCATCTGGCGGGTTTCAGCCATAGCTTCCTCAGCCGATGCGTGAGCGGTATGACCTTCCTGCCAAAGAAATTCAGCGGTTCGCAGAAATAACCGGGTTCGCATCTCCCAACGGACCACATTTGCCCATTGATTTACAAGAATCGGAAGATCCCGATAAGACTGAATCCAACCCCGGTAGGTGTGCCAAATTATTGTTTCCGAAGTGGGTCGAACAATTAATTCTTCCTCCAGTTTTGCATCCGGGTCAACCTCAATGCCACCTTCAGCCGAATTGCGTAGACGATAATGGGTTACCACTGCGCATTCTTTTGCAAACCCTTCAATATGAGCGGCCTCCTTCGAAAAAAAGGATTTTGGAATAAAAAGCGGAAAATAAGCGTTAGAATGACCAGTATCCTTGAACATCTTATCAAGGGCTTGCTGCATCTTCTCCCAGATGGCGTATCCATACGGTTTAATTACCATACAGCCTCTTACGGCAGAATTTTCAGCCAGATCGGCCTTTATGACCAGGTCCTGGTACCATTCAGCATAGTTTACGGCACGACTTGTTATTTCTTTTCCCATTGGGTAACTTTGAAAAAATAAATTGGTACAGAATTTGTTTAAACGATTGGACAAAATTGTAAAACAAATAGCACATTTACAATTCAGCCTTAAACCCCCGACAGGTTATTCAATCAAATAGTTATAAATCAATAATCATGAGAGCATTAATTATTCCGGCAGTAGCAGCAGTTCTTCTGTTGAATTCGTGTGCTTCGCAGCAATTATCACGAAGCAGCTCGGGCAATTACGATGATGTGTATTATTCCTCTAATGATGCACCGGTAACGGAATCTTCTTCAACACGGTCGAATGAGTCAACAACTCCGACACAAAACAACACCCCGGCCCAGGATCAGAATTCCAGGTTTGAGTATGATGAAAATGCACAGACACCTTCATCCACCACCACTGAAGAAAAAGACGGTAACACTTACATTACCAACAATTATTATAACGAGGATGATTACTATGATTATGCCTATGCATCCAGAGTGAGAAGATTTCATACAAACGTTGGTTTTGGATATGGATATTATGATAATTATTTCACCAATTCTTACTGGTACGATTATAACCCATATTCTTACGGCGTTAGCATATATCTCGGCTACAACTGGTGGACTCCTCATTATCAACCTTATTACAATTACTGTTATACTCCATACAGTTATTACGGGTACAACCCCTGGTATTCTCCTTGGTATAACCCATACTTCAATTCTCCATATCATTCCTACTATAATGGTTACAACCAGGGATACAATAATGGGTATATGAATGGATATTATGATGGCATGTATGGAAACTACAACAATCCCGGCTACTTTAACAGTTACGATAATTCCAGCTATTATCATGGACCCCGCAGGGAAAAAGGAAGTAATCTGATTGCCAATGGCAGTACCAACAGTGTTGGGCAGTTGTACCAGAACGAGATGATCACTGACAGGGCGAATACACCCTCAGTATTAAATAATCCACTAAACACTAGCAGTAAGCCCGGTAGCATCCGTAATGTAAATACTTCAACTCCCACAGTAAAGCCTTCCGGAACTACAACGCCTGTGAAAACAACAACTGGGAAAGGATCTACCACCCCCGATTCAAAACCACCTGCAACAGGAACTATCAGTGGTCAGCCCACTAATGCGGGTCCGAAAAGCACCACTCCTGCAGGATCTGTAAATGATAATAGCAAGCCCGGTACCAATCCTTCCAACTACAGTACTGCGCCAAGAAACAATACAACTCCAAAGCCTGCTACTCCTTCACCAACTACACCAAAGGGTAACACTTATGAGCAGCCGGGAAAAGGAAATCAGCCTGATGGCAAGCCGGTAACACCTCGCTCCACTACTCCGAGAAGTAATCCCGAAAACACGCAACCTGCAAAACCATCTTATGAACAACCCTCGCAACAGCAGAGTGAACCAAGGCAGAATCAATATCAACAGCCTTCCAAGCCTTCTAACAATCCACCCGCTTCTCGTCCACGTTCTTATGATGAACGTCCTAAAAAAAATAACAGTAATTTGAATGCTTCAGGCAACAGTTATCAGCCACCTGCTCCCAGTACACAAAGTTACCAGCCATCAGCTCCTGCCCAACCTTCCGGTAATTCTTCATCCGGAACTCGGAGTAACAATAACAATTCAAAGAAGTCGCGCTGAAATTAAAAAATTTTAATTCTGAAATGACAAAATATATTCTCAAAGGCATGCTTACGGCATGCCTTTTTTATCCGGTGTTATTGAATGCACAAAGTGAAATAGATGCCTTGCGTTATAGCCAGGGATTGTTTGGATCTACAGCACGCTCTTTCGGAATGGGCGGAGCATTCGGTGCGCTGGGTGCCGATTTTTCAACCATGTCCTCTAACCCTGCCGGTATCGGTCTATATCGGAAATCAGAATTTTCATTTTCACTGGGCTTTGCCGGAAGGAAAACAGAAAGTGAATTTCAGGGCAATTCCTCCTCTGATGGCAGATTCTCGTTCGACATCCCCAACCTGGGTTTGGTTCTTGCGTTTCCGAAAACCAGAAATGAAGGTTGGAAACAATTTGGATTCGCATTAGGATATCACCGTACTGCAAATTTTAATTCCGAAAGCACCTTTGAGGGTAAAAACACTCAAAATTCACTACTGGATTCTTTTGTAGAAGATATCCAGAGTGCAGGTGGCGCGACACCAAATGACCTTTACAATTTCTTTGCTTTCGATGCAGACCTCGCCTACCAGACTTACCTACTTAATGATGACACACTCAATCTCAATCAGTATACTTCGGTTATTCCTAACGGTGGGGCCTACCAGTCGCATAATGTTACAACCAGCGGTGGTATGGGAGAATTTTCACTGGGCTTTGGAGGAAACTATAATGAAAAAATAATTTTCGGGGTAACGCTGGCTTTTCCTAGTTTACAGTACGAGGAAGAATCGGTTTACGAAGAAAAAGATACCGACCAGGAAATCAGCGTTGCAGATTCTTTAAATTTCAAATCCTTCAGATACGATCAGTCACTCAGAACCACAGGTAATGGTTTCAATGCGAAGTTTGGAGTTATAGTAAAACCTGCTGAATGGATCAGGGTTGGTGCTGCCATTCATACACCTACTTATTATTACATGAATGACCGTTATAACAGCTCTATGAGGTCGTCGTTTGAAGATGGTAGTGCCTATTCCTACAGTTCTCCGGAAGGAACCTATTCTTACAATCTTACAACACCATTCAAAGCTATTGGAAGTCTGGCATTTGTTTTCGGAACAATGGGTTTACTGAGTTTTGATTATGAGCTGACAGATTACTCCATGGCTAAACTGGATGCAAGTGATTATAATTTTTCATCGGAAAACAAAATCATCGGAAGAGTATACAATGATTTCGCCTCCAACTTCCGGGGCGGCTTGGAAGTGAAATATGAAAAAATTTCTTTCCGGGCAGGAGCAGCCTATTATTCTTCACCAATCAACAGCGACTATACTGTTAAAGAAACTGATCAGCACATAACGAGTTTTACAGGCGGAATTGGCTATCGTGAAAAGAAATTCTTTTTTGATATCGGCTATGGCCATTTTGTAAAAAGTGAAGGCTACAGCGTGTATACCCTGGCTAACGAACCTGTACCTGCAGCAAAACTTGACCGCACCGATAACCGGGTTGTTACCACATTCGGTTTCCGGTTTTAATGGTCGATCGGATTGTATAACAAACTGCTGATTCTGGATGTGTTTAAAATTTCATTTGACACCGCCAGCACCTGTGAAGCAGTAACTGCATCCAATTTAGCAAATACATCGGATATTTTTATCGGCTTATCATAGTTAAGAACACTCTTGGCATTGTTAATCATTACACCAGCCTTATTTTCCTGTGAAAGGGCTAGTTGTCCTTTCATCTGGTATTTATACCGGGCCAGTTGGGCGGTGCCAATTTTCACCTGCTTTAATTTATTAAATTCTACTTCAACAAGCTTGATAGTTTTTTCAAGAAATTTTTTTTCAGTTGCCAGGTAAACATTAAAAAGTCCGCAATCACGGAAGGGAATATACGAAGAGTCAATTTGGTAAGTGAAACCGAACTTCTCCCTTATATTCATGTTCAGCCGTGAATTCATTCCGGGGCCACCCAGGATATTATTCATAAGGAACAAAGGAAATCGTTTGGCTGAATGAGCGGAATAGGCAACGCCCCCGGTAATAAAATGTGCCTGTAGTGTTTTCCTGGTTTCAACTCTTTTACGTTGTTTCAGGGTCCTGGTAATTTTACCTCTTTCCGTTCTCAATTGATGTCCTTCTTCCGCAAAATATTTCTCACACAATGATTTTACTTTGTCGAAAGATAGGTTGCCTGCATAGGAGAAAACAATGGAACTATTTAAATATTTACCTTTTACAAAACGGACCAGGTCTACTCTCTTAAAGCCCATTACGGAAGCAGGAGTTCCTAGTATAGGATTGCCTAAGGGCTGACCACGGAAAACCATTGATTCAAAATCGTCATAGATTTGTTCCATTGGATTGTCCTGGTAAGAATTAATCTCATCCAAAATCACTTCTTTTTCTTTTTCCATTTCCTTTTCGGGAAAAACCGAATGGAAAAACACATCAGAAAGTAACTCTATAGCGCGCTCGGTATGTTCTGTCAGGTATGAGGCATGCAGGCAGGTTTCCTCCTTGGTGGTAAAAGCATTTAGCTCCCCTCCTACCACTTCAAGCCGATTCAGTACCTGGTACGCTTTTCTTTTTTCCGTACCCTTAAACAATAAATGTTCAATAAAATGGGCCAGGCCCTCTTTACCGGGTAACTCCTCGCGGCTTCCGGCACCTACCATCAGCGCACAATGAGAAACAGGGCTTTCACTTCTCACATAAACTATTCGGATACCGTTTTTTAAAACGCCGGTGATGCTTTCCATAAAATGTAAAATATTCATGCAAAATTAGTCAAACCAAAATTCATTGTTATATTTGAATTCCGCCAAACTCCACTTTTATTCACTTACACCGCCAAAACCATAGGGTTTCATAATAACATTTCATAAGACCCGAGGATACAAAATCATGGGATTTTTCGTACTTTAGCAACAAGAATCCGGGATTCATGCAAATTAGATTTACAGAGAATAGTTTAACATGTTTTTGTTTACTGATATTATTAGCAATAACATCATGCAATACCACTGATACCGGTATTTCGCAGGCTTTCCCCGATTGCTACGACAATATTCAGAATCAAGGGGAACAGGGAGTCGATTGTGGTGGGCCTTGCGTTCCTTGCCCCGGTAAAGTCTCGGCTATAGTTGATGGCGCACCTTGGGTGTCAGCCGGGAATGTTTCAAGTTCTGTAAACAATAATTCCATCATAATACTTTCAGGAAACGGCACTTCCACGTTATCCTTGATTCATACGGGCCCTTTTGTAAACGGCACATACAGCCTTCAATCCGCATTATACGGGATCACCGCCACAGGAGTTAATTACCTGTCGAATCAGGGCACAATAACCTTCACCCACTGGGATGCCATTCAGAACCAGGTATCAGGCTCTTTCAGTTTTTCTGCCATTGAAAGTTCCGGCACGGGTGATACGATCCTGGTCACTAATGGGAATTTTCAATTCGTTTCCTATCAACCTTGATCAGTAAATTTTAAATGATTTCCTTACAATTGTAATGCCTCATTAGGGCAGGCGCGACTAAACGTCGGAATCGCTGTTCAGCCGATCCCAACTATTGAAATTGCAGCTCCGATTGTTGATTTCGGACAAATTAAATGGACGACAGAAAATGCAGTTTACCATACGCAAACCGGAAATGAATCTTTTGTATACTCTGGCATCAACCTGGATGAATTTATTAATAATGACAGCCTTGATGCAGCTGCTTACCTGCAAGCTTTAGGCGATTCTCTTTATGAGAAATTTAATGTAACAACTTCCCGGGAAGGCTATTCAAGCCAATTGGCTGCCCAAATTTTTTTTAGTGCGTCCTATTTGATATCTCCAAGATTTAAAATTACGGGTTTGGTGAGGAGTGAAAGAAATCATCATAGTAACCAAACCGATTACCAGCTAAGTTTTACCGGCAAATCAAAAAACTGGTTAAATTATTCTTTGAGTCTTAACAGGATTAATGATTCAAAGATAAATCCGGGTGCAGGATTGTGTGTTAACCTGAGACATGCGCAGGTTTACTTTGTAAGTGATAACATTCCGGGTGTAGTCAATTGGAAAAACGCGAATAATACAGGGTTCCGAACCGGTATTAACATCATGTTGGGTACGCGGCTTAGATACATGAAAGCGCCGCAACCGGCTCTTGAAGAACCTGCTGCAGCGCAAAATTGAGGACAATTTTTAATTACTCTCTGTGTCCGTCTTTAGTACAACACGGACTCAATCTTAAAACTGCAGCAGAATCTGCAACAACCCCATCGGCATCATAGCCTACCATGGATATGGCTTTGCGCAGTTGTTCCGGAGTTGTTTTATTAGTGTTGTAAACAACTTTAGCCTGCTTTGATTTTACATCCAATTCAGCAAACCTCACGCCTTTTTCAGCCATCAGTGCTTTTTCAATAATTTCTTTACATTCACCACACTGTGCAGTTGTTTGAATAATAATTTCCGCTGTCTGAGAGTATCCGATAGTAAGTACACTTACTACCAATACAAATGTTGCCGATAACTTTTTAATAATTGCTGGAATTTTCATAGTTTGATTTTTAATGTGAGTTTATTTTAATATGTATCTGAATCCAATATATATTTTACGACCCATAACAGGGCCCCAAACATTTGTTGCATCAAACCCTTCTTCAAAAGGCTGATTGGCATTTATTACGGGACTTTCCTGGCGAAAGCCTGCAAGATTTTCTCCTCCCAAATAGAATTCCCATTTTTTTATGATGTGGGTAATCTGGGCATTGAATGTGACAAATTCCGGAGAAGTTCCCTCTTGTACCTGATCATTTTCATGCCCTGCCTGATCATCAGTTGCATTCGAAATAGCCAGACGGGTAGTACCCTGATAATGCGTTGTAAAATCATACCGCCAGTTTTCTTTAACTACTTCATAGCTCACATTGAGCAATGCACGATGCTCAGGAACCAATGGCTTCCGTGATGCAATTCCATTGTAATCAATCGTGACATGATCATTTTTATATGCAAGGCGAACGTCAAACCTTTTGAAAGCTTCGTAATTCATTGCAATCTGAAAACTTCGTGACCAGGAGTCACCTTTGAGATTGTAAACTTCAATCACATCAGAACTGGAGTAAGTATCAATAATCACCTGATTGCTGAAATCGGTTACATAATAGTCGAGACTGATAGAACCCGGACGGTACCACGCCCGGAACTTAGCGGTAAAATTACTTCCAAAATTCCATGCCCTTTCAGGATTAAGTTTTTCTGCAATCACCAAATTCCTCGAAGTAGCCATAATGGAACTATTATCTGCAAACACATTGGCCGTACGGAAACTTCTTCCTGCTGAAACCCTCACAATTATGTTTTCAGTAAAATTATACTTCATGTGCATTCTAGGGGTATAAAACAAGCCCCACTCATTGTGGTAATCTATACGGGATCCGGCAACAAAGCCAAATTTCTCCCGGTAATTGTAAGTATATTCAGCAAATACGCCCGGAACACTTTCAACACGATCAAATGCATTGAGCAGGTAAAGTTCCTTGTAATCATCAAAACGCATATCAAGTCCGGTTTTCCACTTATGATTGGTTGTTCCTATAATTGACATGTATATTAACGAACCATATAAACTTTTCTGATTGCCATCGTAGGTTTTCAAGCCGAAATAAGATTCCTGATCGTGAAAATTTCCGGAAAGAATTAAACCTGCACTCTTCCAGGGTTTATCGGGGAATACCATTCCTGTTTTTGAAAAAACTTCCAGTCTTTTAGTGGTAATCTGAACGCCATATCCAGAGGTGCTGTCTGCTTCATTGCTCCAATCATAGAATGTTTGACCGCTTCGTCGTTTTTCATAAATGGCTTTAACTCCTAATTGTCCTTCAAATCTTTTGCCATCGTTAAACGACCAGCGGTTCATGACGTTGCCCTGGGTTATGAGTGGCATATCGAGAAATCCATCATCCTGATGATCCCATTTAGTTTGGCTGTTCTCTCCATGCACAAATAAAATTCCCGATGTATTATCAGAAACCTTAATTTTTTTGTGGGCGTTAATTTCAACATTACCGGAAGAAGCGCCATAACCATTCAAGTAAAAATTTTCAGCACTTTCAGGTTTTAAATATTCCACATTTATTTGGCCTGAGGTTGATTCATAACCATTCGCCACCGATCCGCTTCCTTTTGTTATCTGAATCGATTCCATCCAGGGACCGGGAACGTATCCCAATCCATAAGTAGCTGCCAGGCCTCTTACGTTGGGTATATTTTCAGTCATAATCTGTGAATAAATACCTGCCAAGCCAAGCATTTGAATCTCTTTAGCTCCTGTAATAGCATCCGTGTAGGAAACGTTCACTGAAGGATTGGTTTCAAAGGATTCCGAAAGATTGCAGCAAGCAGCTTTTAATAATTCCTTTTTCCCAACCTGCTCCACATTAATGGGCTTGATTGTGGAAATCATTGTTGCATCCTGTCGTCCTTCTATATTGACTGCTGTCAGGGAAACCGAACTTCGCAACACCACTTGAATGGTACCCGCTTTCACAATCCTGATGGAATCAGATCGGTAACCAACATAACTGATAACTAACAAACCGGGAAACCCTTTTTCGGCTTCCAACCTGAAATAACCTTTGCCATCAGTGGTGGTTCCTGAAGTGGAATTTGCCCAAAACACACTGGCACCAGGTAATGGAGTTTTTACTTTATCGCCGGAAGGCTGTTCATAAACAGTACCCTCGACGAAAACCTGTTGAGCCCGGGCCGTGAATATCATACACGACAGGATAAACAACAGGAAAATTTTCTTGAATTTTAAATTTTTCATCATCTGAAATCAAACATTTAAACTGATTAAAATAGGCACAAATTGTCCTGGCAGTTTAAAAGGATCAGATAAGAAATGTCTGTAAAGCTATAATGAGATTTTTTCCTGATTTTCCAATATTTTCGACAGTTTCGTCGGCTGATACCGGCAGATTAAAACTAAAAACATCGGGTATCTGTACAACATCAAAAATGATGCATGATATCAGGGGTTGAATTTTTAAGGCGGGCTGTAAAGTGGTTGTGAGTTTCTGCTGAAAATATTTAATTACATCCGTGCAGCAATCTGTGGTTTTTGGCTGTTGAGTTTCACCGGTAACCGGAGTTTCCTTGCAACAATCGTGATTCTCAGATTCCGAGGTTCCGCAATCTACTTTTTCAATACCAGCTATTGCAAGTTTGCATATATGAGAAACCTGGGCTATACCCACAGCATTTACCATCATTACAACAATGAAAATAAATGTGAGTATGTTACGGCTTAATCGCATAAATGGTGTTTCCGGTAAAACAATTGGACTTTTTTTGATTTGCGCTAAATTAATAGCTTTTACGTGAAGAAAACATGAAAGGATATACTTCGTTAACCATCAAAATCATAAATTTGCATGCAAAAGCAACAACTTTATCTCATATTATTAGTTATCAATTAGATACATAAACCATGAGTTCCATAGGTGCCATTAGAGCCAGAGAAATTTTAGATTCGAGGGGAAATCCCACAATTGAAGTGGAAGTGATTACAGCTAATGGGGTTATCGGCAGAGCGGCTGTACCGTCAGGAGCGTCCACGGGTCAGCATGAGGCGGTGGAATTGCGTGATAATGATAAAAAGCGATTTTTTGGCAAAGGCGTACTGAAGGCCGTTCACAATGTTAATACAGTGATTTCGGAAGAATTACAGGGAGTGAATATTTTTGCGCAGTCGGCAGTTGATAAGTTGATGATTGATCTTGATGGAACAGAAAACAAATCCAACCTGGGGGCAAATGCTATTCTTGGCGTTTCACTTGCCGTAGCAAAAGCTGCCGCTGAAGAAGTGGGTCTGCCGCTGTTTCGGTATATCGGTGGTATCAACGCCTGTGTGTTACCGGTTCCCCTAATGAATATTTTGAATGGCGGGGCGCATGCCGATAACAGCATCGATTTCCAGGAATTCATGATTGTGCCTGCAGGCACCGATTCATTTTCAGAATCGCTCAGGATGGGGACAGAAGTATTTCATGCATTAAAAAAAGTTTTAAAGGATAAAAATTTCTCTACCAATGTGGGTGATGAAGGAGGTTTTGCACCGAATATAAAATCCAATACCGAGGCTATTGAAATAGTATTGAAGTCCATTGAAGCAGCCGGTTACCGTCCAGGTGAAGATATTTACATTGCAATGGATGCTGCTGCAACAGAAATGTACGATACAAAAACCGGTAAGTATGTATTCCATAAATCAACCAATGACAGCCTTACTTCTGGTGAAATGGTCAGTTTCTGGAAGGACTGGGTAACAAAGTATCCTATTATTTCTATTGAAGATGGTTTATCAGAAGATGACTGGGCGGGCTGGAAAGAATTAACTGCTGCTATTGGAAATAAAGTTCAGATTGTAGGTGATGACTTGTTTGTAACCAATGTTAAACGCCTGCAAAAAGGAATAAATGAAGAAGCGGGAAATTCCATCCTGATAAAAGTTAACCAGATAGGCAGCCTGACAGAAACTATTAATTCTGTTGACATGGCAAAAATGAACTCCTTTACCACTATCATGAGTCATCGTTCCGGTGAAACGGAGGATACTACCATTGCTGATTTGGCAGTTGCACTGAATACGGGTCAGATAAAGACCGGATCCGCTTCCAGGTCTGACAGGATTGCAAAATACAATCAACTACTCCGGATAGAAGAATCCTTGGGCAACACTGCCATATTCCCGGGAAAAACCAGTAAGTTTATTAGTCGTTAAGATGCCCACCGACGAAAATAATAAGATGCCTGACGAGGAGGCTCCTTCCAATGAATCCAGCCCGGAACCATTGCAGGAGAACACGGTTGCTCCCAAAAGGCGCAGGATGCGTATCAAGATTCGGAAAAAAATAAGGATAAAACAAAAACCCAGTGCCAAAAAATTCATAAAAAAAATAGCTGAAAGAGCATTCTGGGTGATTATCATAGTAGGATTTATTACCAGCCTGATCATAATGATTGTGCAATTGGATGTAAAGGATGAAAAGTTCAAACAGCAACGCAGGAAAGCAACACCGATTAAAGGGCAATAACAAACGCTGTTGCGGAAAACAACAGGGGATATTTGTTTGTTTCTTTAACAGAATTGGAGATGACATAAAGACATTAGGAAAAACACAATAGCAAACTAATTTAGTTTTTTTAAAATAACATGGATAAGTTAAAAGATAAGTTCGCCTCGAAAGCCGCTCCAATGGCTGAGCAGACCAAGAAAATGCTAAAAGAGCATGGTGATTTTGTATTGGGTGAGTACACTGTTGAACAGGTGTATTCCGGTATGAAAGGAATGATTGGCATGATTACAGAAACATCGAAACTTGATTCGGAAGAAGGAATTCGTT
Organism: Bacteroidota bacterium; assembly: GCA_030855635.1. Classification (GTDB taxonomy): domain Bacteria; phylum Bacteroidota; class Bacteroidia; order AKYH767-A; family OLB10; genus JADKJB01. The sequence goes on from JALYQW010000068.1 coordinate 37,534, forward strand.
TCAGAGGATATTCCATTCCGGAATTGCGCGAAAAACTTCCTGTTTCAAAAGAAGGACCTGAACCTTTACCCGAAGGAATTTTTTACCTGTTACTTACCGGGGAGATTCCAACCCTGGAAGACGTTATAAATGTAAATAATGAATGGATGAAGCGTGCCAATGTTCCCAAGCACGTGTTTGATATGCTCGACATGCTTCCCGCTAAAACACATCCAATGACCCAGTTCAGCATGGCTATTATGGCCTTGCAAACAGAGTCGGTTTTTGCCCAGAAGTATCGGGAGGGAATGAATAAGAAAGAGTATTGGGATCCGATGTACGAGGACATCATGAACCTGATTGCACGCCTCCCAAGAATTGCCGCTTACATTTATCGCAAGAATTATAAAGGAAATCTTCACATTGAACCAAATCCAAAACTGGATTGGGCCGGTAACTTTGCCCATATGCTGGGTTTTGATGACCTTGATTTCAGGAAATTAATGCGCTTGTACCTTACCATTCATGTGGATCACGAGGGTGGTAACGTTTCGGCACATACGACGCACCTGGTAGGTTCGGCCTTAACAGATGCCTATCTGTCGCTGGCTGCCGGTATGAATGGACTTGCCGGTCCACTGCATGGACTCGCTGCCCAGGAAGTAGCACGTTGGATACTGGAATTGCGGGAAGAATTCAATGGGGTTCCAACCAAAGAGCAGATAGCCGAGTATATAAAGAAAACCCTGGCAGAAGGCAGGGTTGTTCCGGGCTACGGACATGCTGTTTTAAGAAAAACGGATCCCCGGTATACGGCACAACAGGAGTTCGCAAAAGCCAATATGGCGGATGATGAATTATTCAAAATTGTTCAGTTGCTTTACGAAGTAACTCCCGAAATTCTCAAATCAACAGGGAAGATAAAAAACCCCTGGCCAAACGTTGACGCCCATTCAGGAATACTACTGATTCATTATGGCCTTACGGAATATGATTTTTATACGGTTCTGTTTGGAGTCTCTCGTGCCATTGGTGTGCTGACGTCATTGTTATGGGATCGTGCGCTTGGTGTGCCCATTGAACGACCCAGTTCCGTTACTACGGGATGGATAATGAGCCAGGTTCAGAAGGCTCCTGCCGCCAAAGAAAAAGCATAGTAAAAAGGCAGGTGAAAATCTGCCTTTTTTAATGACACCTGTTACTGAAATTTCCTTTCCTGTCACCACCAACCTGTCTTAACTTTTCACAGGCACTGGTTGTTACATTTAATATCATTTTCCCTATCATGGCTTATCGCGATCAAAATCATTTTATAAAAGTACTTGAAGATGCCGGTGAACTGGTACGTATCAAAGAATATGTTAATCCCCATCTTGAAATAACAGAAATAACTGATCGTATATCAAAAGCATATGGCCCCGCTTTACTTTTCGAAAATACGGGTTATGACTTTCCATTATTAATTAATTCTATGGGTACTGAAAAACGTATGGCCATGGCGTTAGGTGTGAACCAACTGGATGATATTGCAAAAGAAATTGAAAATCTTTTTAAAACATTTACTTCTCCGAAAAACAGCTTTCTTGAAAAATTAAAATTGTTACCTCAGCTTGGAGAAGTTGCCTCGTGGATGCCGAAAAACATCAGTGGTCGGGGAGCTTGCCAGGCAGTAATTATGAAAGAACCGGATATCACAAAATTCCCGGTACTTAAATGCTGGCCTGAAGATGGCGGACCTTTTCTTACGCTCCCGGTAATTCAGACCAAAGATCCGTTGACAGGCATTCGCAATGTGGGATTGTACCGCATGCAGGTTTTTGGACCTACTCTCACTGCAATGCACTGGCACCGTCATAAAGTTTCTGCCCGTCATTTTAATGAATATAAAAAGCTGGGTATTCGTATGCCTGTAGTAGTATCGCTTGGCGGAGATCCTGCCTATGCCTACAGTGGCACAGCACCTTTGCCCGATGGGGTGGATGAATTCATGCTGGCAGGATTTATCCGTAAAAAGCGTGTAGAACTCGTTAAGTGCCTCACACAGGATATGTGGGTACCCGCTGATGCTGATATTATTATTGAAGGTTACATAGATCCACATGAAGAATATATTCTTGAAGGTCCTTTTGGAGATCACACCGGGTATTATTCTCTTGCGGATTACTATCCGAAATTTCATATCACCGCTATCACTCACAGTAAAAATGCTATTTATCCTGCCACCATTGTTGGCATACCACCCCAGGAAGACGCGTGGATCGGGAAAGCTACGGAGAGAATATTTCTTGCGCCCATAAAAATGACAATGGTGCCTGAAATCGTGGATATGATATTACCCGTTGAAGGCGTGTTCCATAATCTGGTGATCGTGAAAATTAAGAAGGATTATCCAGGCCAGGCTTTAAAAGTCATGAATTCCATGTGGGGAGCAGGACAGATGATGTTTACAAAAATGATGATAGTGGTTGATGGTGATGTAAACATTCAAAATAACCTGGAAGTTGCACAATATATTTCGGAACACACAGATCCGGGATCTGACTTTGTGTTCTCCCAGGGACCTACAGATGTACTGGATCACTCGTGCTCCACCATGGCCTTTGGGGGAAAAATGGGTATTGATGCTACCCGTAAATTACCTGAAGAACTTGCCGGGCGAAATCATTTTGCGGGGAGTGCTCATTTTCCGGATGAAACAACATTAAGAAAATTATTCCCTGAAATCACGGATGTCAACCTTACGCTGTTACGGAAAGGTGTTTCCATGATATTTATCGCGGTAGAAAAAAAGCGCTCCAAACATGTTAAAGAACTTGCAAAATCAATTTTTGAAATTCCGGACTTCCAACATATCAAAGTAGTTATCTTCCTTGAACATACTTTAGATGTTCAGGATATAGCCGATGCTGTTTGGCGGTTTTCCAACAATGTAGATCCCAAACGTGACCATTTTATTTTTGAAAACAATATTGCTTTTGATGGAACGCGCAAAACCCGGGAATTAGATGGATTCACACGGGATTGGCCGAACATTCTTGCATCCGATGAAACTACGATAGCGCGAGTTGATGCGATCTGGGATAAATTGGGATTAGGCATTTTTATTGAATCGCCCTCTAAAAAATACCGTAAACAACTGTATAAAGGTGGTGCAGTGGTTGAAGAATGATTGTATGGATAGGCCTGACCATAAATCCAATTTTATAATCTTTCAACAGTAGATATACCTGGTTAAAATCACAATGTATTTTTTACGGGCTCTATACATCCGGGTATAGAACTAATTCTTCGTTATCTATTTAGTTTTAATGATATTCCCATATTGAATATTTCTATTTTTGTATCTAACCTCATAAAAATAAATTCCACTGTTCAAAAAAGTAGTTGGAAGTTGAATTTCATTCATAAAATTTCTTCGAAGTAAAATTTTTCCATAAATATCGAACACTAAAATTTCTGAAGTTGCATTGAATTTCGATTTAGCAAAAAGATATGTGTCAAATGGATTGGGATAAATACTAAATTCATATTTGTTATTTTTGGAGCAGGAGGAAAAACAAATTAATGAAATCAGAAAAACAATTAATTTAAAGCAGATGGAGGGAATATATTTATGCATAGAAATAAAATCTCCTGGATAATTGTATTATTTATTTAAAATCTTTTCCCATATCCGATAATGGAATGGCTTGCCGCAGGGCTGTGTTAGACGATCGAAAGTTACTTATTTACTTTATACGTTCCAAACGAAAATGAAGTCACTTATACAAAATATTATCATTTTGGTTTTGGTAAGAATGTATCCGGATCATCAGAGGATTCCACATGAAAGAAAAGAGTTGTTGTTCTAAGTCCTCAACTTATATTACCACTTACAGTTTCCGGTAATTTCAAAAGAAAATTGGTATCTTTAATTTCAATTCTAACAAGCATTAGCATGACAAGAACAATTTATGCCTCCGGTTCACCTTGGGAGGAGACAGTAGGTTATTCACGGGTTGTTAAGACCGGAAATATTATCGAAGTTGCCGGTACAACTGCCTCAGATCATGGAGCAGTAATCGGAGTGAATGATTACTACCGGCAAACGCATTACATCCTTCAAAAAATCGAACATGCACTTATTGAAGCTGATGGTGCCATGAAAGATGTCACCCGCACACGTATTTTTGTATGTGACATCACAAAATGGGAAGATGTTGCCAGGGCACATACAGAATTTTTTAAAGATATTAAACCTGCAGCTACCATGGTAGAAGTGAGTCGCCTGATTGCTCCTGAATTATTGGTTGAAATAGAAGTAACAGCCGTAATCAGCTGAAATAACCTGCTTGCGATCGCAGAATTTTACATAATTAAAGAGGCCGATATGAACCGGCCTTTATGGGAGATTTTGAGAAACTTTTGGGATCCTATGGCCAGACCCCCAATGCTCCATAACTGGCAGCAAGCTTGTTGATACCACTAACGAATGCGGCTGTGCGTAAATCAGTAATCATCGGATTGCCGTTTCGAATGTTTCGTATTTCATTGAAAGCAGCAATCATGGTTTCTTCCAGCCCTGAGCTGACTAAATCACGTTCATCGGCGCCATGTATAATCAGTGATCGTTCCAAATTATCCAACTTTTTGCCAGTAACCGTTTCAACGGCACCAACAATGCGCGAGGTCTGGATTTCCTGGAAACGTTTTTCCATCCTGCCAAAGCGGACATGCGAAAGATTTTTCAACCATTCAAAATAAGAAACAGTTACACCACCGGCATTGAGATACAGATCGGGAATGATCATCACCCCTTTTTTATTAAGAATTTCTTCAGCTTCTTTTGTAACCGGTCCGTTAGCACCTTCCGCAATTACTTTTGCTTTAATGCGGGGAGCATTTTCTTTGGTAATCTGATTTTCGAGAGCAGCAGGAATAAGCACATCACATTCCATTTCCAGGAGTTCCATGGAGTTAATGTAACTTTTGGCTCCATCGAAATTTAAAATAGAACCCGTTTCATTGCGATGACGGAGAACTTTAACCACATCAAGGCCGTTGGCATTAAAAATACCACCTTCCCGCTCTGCGATTCCCACTATCACTCCACCGCCTTCAGCACAAAACCTGGCAGAATAATACCCGACATTTCCAAGGCCCTGCACAATTATTTTCTTTCCTTCAATGCCTGTTTGCATACCAAGTAACTTCATATCTTCTGTAATACTGAGAGCTTCTCTCACACCAAAAAATAATCCCATCCCTGTTGCTTCAGTTCTTCCCTGGATACCACCCTGTCCGAGTGGTTTTCCTGTCACACAACCTAATGCATTAATATCATCAAAATGAAAGGTGGCATAGGTATCGGCAATCCAGGCCATTTCGCGTGGACCGGAACCATAGTCAGGGGCAGGCACATCGATACCGGGGCCAATGAGATTTTTTTTGATCAGCTCCGTTGCATATCGCCGGGTAATTTTTTCAAGATCTTTAACATGAAACTTTGCAGGATTGATTTTTATTCCGCCTTTTGCTCCGCCGAAAGGAACATCCACAACAGCACACTTAAATGTCATAAGTGTTGCAAGTGCTTCCACCTCCTGCTCGTCTACAAAATCACTGTAACGGATTCCTCCTTTTGTTGGCGATTTATGCTGACTGTGTTGAACACGAATACCCTGGATGACTCTAACTTCACCATCTATTTCAACGGGAAAATTAAATTTATAAATACTGTTGCAAATTTTTATCTGCGACAGCATACCTTTGGAATGATTCGTGAATGAGGCCGCCTTATCGAAATAAGCATGAACATCACTCAGAAATTTGGATCCTTCGTTCATAAATTTTTTAATAATAGTTTAGAATTATATTTGGAGATTGTAATTTATCAAGGTCAGAGAATGCTTTCAGGAATAAGCACTTCAGAACTAAAAAACCGATATGATTTCGGATCAGCATAGGCTGCAAGCGTGGCTATGTAATCAGCAGATTCTTTCCATGATGTCATATACAAATCATGATGACCATGAGGAGGCAGTGGAGACTTTATATCCTTGCCTGAAAAATCAAGGTCTTTCAGTTTATCATTTACTCCTTCACCTGTTAGCTTCAGCCATGCTTCCTTCCGGGTCCATATCTGGTAAAAATAATCGGTTTCAGTTTCATTGTTCAAAGTTTTCAGATGAGCAACTTCATTGGAATGATAATTCGCCTCAGCAAAACCATCTGTATCAAAATCTGGAAGTATTTTTTCAACATCGATCCCAACATCTGATAAAAAACCAATTGCAACCAATATTTTACTTCCCGAATGAGAAATATTAAAGTGAATATTGAACGGTGAATTTTTTAAATCCGGTTTCCGGTTTACAATTGGAGTCAACTCCAGCTTCCCTGCTTCAATGGCGGTATAATGTGAAAGAATCTTGCGGATTAAAACATGGCCGGCTTCATATACCCGCTTGTCTTTTTCAAAATGATATTTGCCGGCCCGGTTCATTTCATCAGAAGATAACAAATAGGGTGCTTCCCTTAAAAAAGGATCGTCGAAATGGATGGTGTGTGACCAGACATGGGTTTCCTGATTGTGATTGCCTGACTCCGGCAATTTATGTTCCCAGTTAATCGAAGAAAGGTTCCTGAAGTGAAGCTTCATGCACAGGATATTTGGCCACGAATGTACTATATTTACCTGTACCCTGCAACGATTAAAGTCCAATTATCAGCCCGAATCATCAGTATTTTCAAGGTATTCCATGACTTTATGTGCCAGAATCGAGTTATAAGGCTCATCAGTGATTATGGTATCGTTATCACTCCCGTTAATGATTGTAGTTTCTATTTTTCCTTTAACCAAACGGTCCCAGCCAAGATATTTATTAAAGTGTTGTTCAATTGGTTCCCCGGTTCTTATGATGGCAATATCCCCTTGATACACATAGGTGGGATGATAATTCAGCAATGCCCTCGAGTGAATCGTACGCAAATCATGCCCGACCTGTTTTTGCTCAACGTCAACCTGCACTTCTTCCACTTGTTCGGGAACGTTGATCAGCTTTTTAGCCGCGCCGATAAGAGTTTTTCCGACTGATAAGTTTTTATCCAGCGCGTAATTAATCTTTTCACCCAGTTCCAGTTTCAGGAATTTGTCAATACCTGTCTGAATGCGGTAAAGCGTAGGATTTTCCGGGGGAGCATAATTGTTAATCATTCCCAGGAAAGTGACCTTCTCTCCTTCTTTTTCAAGTAGGCATGCCATTTCAAACACGACCATACCACTGAAACACAATCCCAGTAGCCAATAAGGACCTTTTGGCTGTACTGATTTCACAATATCCACGTAAAACCTGGCCATTTCCTCAATATTCAAATGAGGTTCCTGGTTGATATCCAATCCCTTGGGCTGAATAGCATATACCGGCTGGTCGGCGGGAAGATGCTTTAGCAAGACACGCCATCGGTTGATATTACCATTGTGCATATGAATGCAAAACAAAGGTTTGCGGTTTCCTTTTGGTTGAAGGGGTACTAAACAGGACCAGGGTTTGGAGGACTCTTCATTATTGATAAATCCGGCCAATTCTGCAATAGTTGGAGCCCTGAAAATTACCGGTAATTGCACTTTAACTCCAATGATTTTTTCCACTTCATTAAACATCCTTACTGCAATCAATGAATGACCTCCCAACTCAAAAAAATTGTCATTTCGACCTACTTTTTCAAGGCACAGCACCGTGCACCATATCCCGGCAAGCACCTCTTCCACCGGGGTTTTAGGTTCTTCGTATTTAATGATGTCCGATGCTCTGCTCCCATCCGGCCGTGGAAGGGCCTTGCGATCAATTTTATTGTTGGGTGTTTGAGGCAATGCGTCCATAAACACAAACACGGTAGGCACCATGTAATCGGGCAGAACATTTTTCAGAAACTCCCTTAATTCTTTTATTTCAACCTTAATTCCGGGTTTTAGAACCAGGTAAGCTACAATTCGTTTTTCACCAGGCTCATCTTCACGTGCTACCACCACCAATTCACGAACAGATGGGTGCCTGGAGAGCAGTGATTCAATTTCACCTAATTCAACCCTGAAACCCCGGATCTTAACCTGGTTATCAATTCTGCCAATAAATTCCAATTCCCCATCACGACGGAAACGGACAAGGTCACCTGTTTTATATAACCTGGAGCCGGGATTGTTTGAAAAAGGATTGGTAATAAATTTTTCTGCAGTTAATTCCGGGCGGTATAAATATCCTCTTGCCACTCCGGCTCCTCCGAGGTACATTTCACCCGGCAAACCTTGCGGAACAGGTTGTTGATTTTTATCAAGCAAATACACCTGAGAATTCGGAATCGTTTTCCCTATAGTAGCGGGCTCATCCGGTTTACGCAATTTGCAGGTCGAATAAACAGTGTCTTCGGTAGGTCCGTAAAGATCATATACTTTTTTCACTGAAGAGCTTCCATAAATTTTATTAACCAGCGATACAGATAACGGTTCACCACATAGGATAACTGTAATTACAGTTGAAGGTACAGGGTTATCCGTTTTCATTACTTCCGCCAATGCTGAAGGAACGGTGTTAACTAACGTCACAGCAGCTTTGTCATTAGTTTCCGGCAGTTCGAGTATATCCTTTACAAGCACCAGTCTGCCACCAAGGCATAACGTCACAAATATTTCAAATATGGATAGGTCAAAGCAAATTGTAGTCGAACCAAGAACTCCGTCTAATTCCGGTTTGGAAAATAAATTGCCAGCCCAGGCTGTTAACGCATTTACATTTCGGTGCTCAATGGTAACTCCTTTGGGTTTCCCTGTTGAACCGGATGTATATATGTTATAAGCCTGGTTTTCTGAATGTACATTAGTTACAGGATTGTTAACCGGTTGCACTTTCAACAACTCATCAATATCTTCCAGGCAAATTATTTCCGTTGAAACTGCCTGCACAAGGTGTGATGACGACCTGCCAGTAATTACCATAGGCGCTTTTGCGTCGTTCAAAATAAAGCTGATCCGGTCGGAAGGATAGGAAGGATCGATGGGCACGTAAGCACTTCCTGATTTTAGCACAGCATACATGGCAACAATCATATCAATTGTACGATCCATGCAAATGCCCACAAGAATTTCAGGCCCTGCCCCTTTTGATATCAACAGGTGCGCTAAACGGTTGGCCTTTTCATTTAGTTTGAGATAGGTAATTTCATCGCCACGATGATGAACTGCAACAGCCTCACCTTGCTGCAACACTCTGCTTTCAAAAAGATGATGTATGCATTTTGTTTGATCAAACTCAAGTGGGTTGGTATTCCATTCAACCAGCACTTTGTGCTTTTCAGCTGGTGTAAGTAATTCCAGATGAGAAATTTTTTGATCAGGATCTAATACAATGCTTTCCATGAGTACCACAAACTCCTCCATTCTGGTATTGATCATGGAACTCTCGAACAAATCTGTATTATGCGTACATTCAAGAGTTAAATTATTTCCTGATCCGGAGGCATTGATAAAAATTTCGAAATTTTCATATTTCCTAGGATTAGTTGTAAAACTAATTTCACAGCCATGAAAATTAACACCGTTGGTAATACCAATATCCACATTAAACGAAACAGGAACCAATGGAATCCTGCTGGGATCTCTGGGAATATTTAATTGGTTGATCAGACTACCAAAAGTATATCGCTGGTGGTCATACGCATCAAGGATCTCCGGTTTCCGTTTTTTAAGATACTCATTGAAAGACAGGGAACCATCTACAGCTGCTCTTAAGGGCAGCAGGTTCACTGCGTGTCCTACGAGGTTATTCATGCCATCAACCGACTGGCCTGCTGCTGGTAGTCCAACTACAATGTCATCCAATCCTGTAATACGATGGAGAAAGATTTCGAATGATGCTACTAAGGTGGTAACGAAGGAACAACCTTGTTTGGCACCGGTTTTACGAATGCGTTCTACCAGCGATGAATCAACAGCTACATCAACGCGGTCAGCATTAAATGTTCTTATGGCAGGCCGGGATTTGTCAAGTGGCATCTCCATTGCAGGAACATTATTCCTGTAACGGCTCAGCCAGAAATCTTCAACCTTACGATTTTCATCACTTTCCAGGTATTGCTGCTCATCTATCGCATACTCCCTGAATGAAATTGCAGGTTCCTCGTTATAAACAGTGCCAGTTACAAATGCAGAATACATTTTCCCAAGATCCTGCATTATGATTCCAAGCGACCATCCGTCACAAACTATGTGATGAAAAGTAAGCACAAGTTTGTGCAGTGAGTCACTGAATTTAATGATAGTAATTTTTCCAAGTGGTCCATGTACCAGGTCAAAACTATATTCAGTTTCGCTAACAATGAATTCACTAAAGCGCGATTCCTGTAAGGAACCAGACAAGGTACTTACATCGATAAGCGGAACATCGGGCTGCAGATCATTTAAAAAATTTAAGGTCATTCCATCCTCAGAAAATACCGACCGAAGTGCATCGTGCCTGTTAAATAATTCTACGACAGCCTTCCGAAATGCATTGCTATTAAATGATCCATTGAGGGATAACGTGACCGATTCATTGTAGGCACAATTTGCAGCCTGGCCTCCTATCTGAACGTTGGTCCAAATTTCACGTTGCGATTCCGTTGTAGGAACCGGAACTGGTACTAGCGGCTGTTCATGATCTGCAAACGGATCAAAATCAACTTTCTTATAAATAATTTTATCGTTACCTGGGGTACTCATATTATGCTTTTTCTCTAAATGAAGTTTTTGTCTGAAGAATAATCTCAGTCATGAAAAACCTGCTTATATTTTCCCGGGCGATCGGGATCCGCAACAAACCAACCCTGATTACCCAGAGGATCTTTCCCAAGTTTTGCACCTTTTACCGGAGGCTGTGCTGCATCCGACTTTGAAACATGCGAGCCGTTAACAACAGGTGCAGCATTAACACTACCGGAAGCAAGAAAACCTGCGGCCTGCAATTCTTTTATTACCTCAATATATTTAGCTATCAGTGTATCTACATCCTCATCGGTAAATGCATCCGTAAAAAAGCATGGAAATCCATCATAAATGTGAATGCCTTTATCACGTAAAAGCAGGAAAACAAGTTCACCATAGGGTTGTTCCGTATCCCATTTCAATTTGAATAAGGATCCAAAATTAACAAGGTGAAATGGTGCTCCCGTCTGTTGGCAAAAAATATTCACTGATTTAACAAGTTTATCGGCAAAGCCATTCAGTTTATCATAAATTGTCATGCCACGGTCTTTGAGATGAAGCAAAACTGCTTTTGCCGCGGCGAGTGCTAACGGATGCCGTACAAACGTTCCGGCAAAATAGGTCACTCCTACTTCGGGAACAGAATTGTCGCCAAACTGCCAGGATCCGCCATCGAGTGCATCCATATATTCCTTCTTGCCGGCAATAACACCTATGGGCATTCCGCCACCAATTACTTTTCCATAAGTACCTAAATCGGCCCTGATTCCATAAAACTCCTGGGCACCACCCGGCAACAAACGAAAGCCTGTAATTACTTCATCGAAGATCAGTAATGCATTGTTAACGGAGGTAATTTTTCGTACTTCCTCCAGGAATGCTTTAGGACGAAAATCGGCTCTCCTGCTCTGTATCGGTTCAACCAGCACAGCAGCGATTTCATCCGCCCTTGAGCGAATTATTTCAAGTGCTTCATCGGTACCATAATCTAACACCAGCATATTCGCTACTGCTTCCGGCATAATTCCGGCTGATGCTGGAAAGGATTTCAGCTTTTTAGTCCCACGAACAATTACTTCATCATTTATACCGTGATAGGAACCGTTAAAGCACACCACAAGACCTCTTCCTGTAACGGTTCTGGCTATACGAAGTGCACCCAATACGGCTTCCGAACCGGTATTACAAAATCCTGCCCGGTCATAGCCGGTAAAATCACAAATAAGCCTGGCCACTTCACCAGCAAGGGGGTGCTGAGGCCCTAGCTCAATACCAAGGTCAAGTTGTGCTTTCACAGCTTTCATTATCAAATCGGATCCGTATCCCAGGAAATTTGAACCGAACCCATTAAGCACATCTATATATTCATTGCCATCGATATCCCATATTTTACACCCTTTGGAACGATCCACAACGACCTGGTAAATTAGTTCCTTAAGCGTTGGCTTAAATCCGGTCACAACCCTGGGGTCGGCCAAATGATTGCGATGAGTTTGTGTATATGTTTTTGACTGCGCTGTTTTGGAAGTATACCGTCCAGTAAAATCAGTCATCCATTTTTTCTGTAATTCAGTCAAGTCCGTACTCACCGCCTTTTCAATTCGTGCAATAGCACCAAACGGTTTTGATAATTCCGCTTTTTCATTTTCACTTACTTCAGTCTCATTTGCTTTATGGATGACAGGAGTCGATTGCGTAGAATGATTAACACGCTGCTGAATTGATGGTTCACCACTCATTCCACCTACCATGGCAAGTTGTTGCTGCATAACCTGTAGTTGTTGAGTAATCAACCATTGCAGGGTTCCCGGTTCTGCATTTCCTGCAGGAACATTACCAGTAGCATCAGAATTATTCATAGTCACAGAAGCAGGCATTGGAGCAGCAGGTAATTCTGCTGGTAAAGTTTTATCAATATGACCAGCCAGGGAATTCAATGATGAAAAACTTTCATTCAATTGCCTGAAAGTAAGTTTTGTGCCGTACTTTTTAGAGAGTGTCAGTGCAGCCTGTGTCAGGAATAGGGAATCAAGACCCAGTTCCATGAAGGATAAATCGGAATTAACAGCAGCCAGTTCGATACCGGATGCCTCTTCCATTACACTTCGCAGTTCTGCAATTATGCGATCCTTACGAGAAATAGTATTCATTATTGTGGTGCTGTTTGATTCGTTCAGGGAATTGTTTTGATAATTTATTGATGCAACTGTATCTGACGCAAATGGCAGATAAGGATGAAATGTATTGAACTGGTTGGAAATTACAATGGGATCCACCCAATATCTTTTGCGCTCAAACGGATAGGCAGGCAAGGCGATGTGATAACGTTTTTCAAGAGCATAAAATGATTCCCAGTCAATGCTGATACCTGCAATCCATAATTTTCCTATTGCGGATAACATTGATGTCCATTCTGCATCATCAGTTGCTGTATCAGGTAACGAAGGCACAGCTATTTGTCGTTTAATATCTGTTGCCTGTTGTTTAGCCAATGAAGATGCAGTATTCCTGGGGCCCAGTTCCAGTAAAAACAGGTCAGGCTGATGGCTCCACAGGGTTTTAATTCCATCTGCAAATCTTACGGGTAAGCGAAGATGCTGTGACCAGTAAACAGGGTCGGTAGCTTGCTGATCTGTTAAAAATGCTGAGGTTGCTGTTGAAACAACAGGTATGGAGGGGGGATGCAGTTTGATGGTAGCAACCAATTTTCGGAAAGGCTCTACAATCGGATCCATCATTTGTGAATGAAAGGCGTGAGAAGTAAAAAGTTTTTTACATACAATTTCTTTAGCTTCCAAGTGTTTCCGGGCAATCTCAATAGCATCATCATTTCCGGATAAAACACTTAATGCCGGACCATTGATTGCTGCAATCGATAAGCCGGGCGTAAGAAACCCATCAAGATCCTGAGCACTTAGCCGCACTGTTAGCATTGAGCCTTTAGGTAAGGCCTGCATCATCCTTCCACGTTGAGCTACCAGCATCAGGGCATCTTCAAGACTCATCACTCCTGCAAGACAGGCAGCTGCAAACTCACCGATACTATGTCCTATAAGAGCAGAAGGCTGAATTCCCCAACTCATCCACAATTTTGATAAGGCATAACCAGTAGTAAAAAGTGCAGGCTGTGTATAACAGGTTTCCTGCAGCATAGCACTTGCCTTTTCTTCTTCAGTTTTAACAGGATATAGAATTGATTTAATATCGAGACCGAGGTGAGGTGTTAAAATTTCTGCACACCTGTCAACTGCTTCACGAAAAACAATTTCATCACGATAAAGATTACTTCCCATATACACATACTGTGAGCCCTGACCGGGAAACATGAATGCTACTCCTGAAGAGACGGCAGTTACACTTCCTGATCCGGAACGTAACGGATTTGGCTCCTCCATCTGCTTTACAGCATCCGAAATGGAATCGCAAACAACATATTTTCTTTCACTGAATGCTACACGACCTGTTTGTAAGGTGTAAGCGGCATCAGCAGGATTGATATCATGGTTAGAATCAAAAAAAACTTTTAGATTATTCACAGCTCCATCAAGTTGTGCTTTACCCCTGGCAGCAACCAGCAAAAGGTGTTTCGAACGATGAGGACCTGAAGGAGATTGTGCAGGAGCTTCTTCAACAATCAGGTGAACATTGGTTCCTCCCACTCCAAATGAACTCACTCCGGCTCTTCTCGGTTGTCCTTCCGTTTTCCAGGGTGTTTGTTTTGAATTCACATAAAAGGGAGAATTCACAAAATCTATCGCGGGATTGGGTTTTTCATAATTGATGGATGCAGGTAGCACCTGGTGTTTCAATGCAAGTGCCGTCTTAATTAACCCTGCAACCCCGGCTGCTGCGGTAAGATGACCAAAATTAGATTTTACGGATCCAATGGCGCAAAATTGTTTCTTATCAGTTCCTCCGGCAAAGGCAAGGGAAAGGGCTGCCACTTCAATAGGATCACCTAGTGGTGTTGCCGTGCCATGTGTTTCAATGTAAGTAATGGTATCAGGGGTAACGTTTGCATGAGCCTGGGCCATTGCAATAACGTTGGCCTGCCCTTCCACGGAAGGCGCTGTAAAACTGGCTTTATCTGAACCATCATTATTAATTCCAATACCGCGGATTACTGCGTAAATAGTATCACCATCAGCAACTGCATCGCGGTAACGTTTTAGAATCACTGTTGCTGCACCATCGCTGAAAACTGTTCCTGTGGCTCCCGCATCAAATGAACGTGTATGACCGTCGGATGAAAACATCCCACCTTCCTGGTAAATATGACCGCTGTTGACAGGACTTGATATCGCAACACCTCCGGCTATCACCATATCACACTGGTGGTTCCACAACGACTGACATCCCATAGCCACAGCCGTTAGGGAAGTTGAACATGCAGTATGAATGCTTAATCCTGGTCCTTTCAGATTCATTATGTGACTGATACGGGTGGCAATATAATCTTTTTCATTTGCCACCATTACCTGGAAAGATCCTACTTTATCAATTTCATCCTTATGATGCACAATATTATTCTGGTAATAGGTATTGTTTCCCATACCCGCATAAACACCGATGAGACCTTCATAACCCGATGCAGTATAACCGGCATTTTCAAGTGCTTCCCAGCACACTTCTAAAAATACACGCTGTTGGGGATCCATCATACCGGCAAGTTTCGGATTGATATTAAAAAACTGCGCATCAAATTTATCTGCATCAGCTATTACACCACGGGCCTTCACATAACCGGGATCATTTCTCAATGAAGCATCAATAAAGGGATCGATCTCGTTATCGTTAAAAAAGGACGTAGTTTCTTTTCCTTCAAGCAAATTTTGCCACATCTGTTCCACAGAACCCGCACCTGGAAAACGACCAGACATTCCGATGATGGCAATTCCATCTGCAACAGTTTTATTTTCGGAAGATGCATTCGAATTCCGATTTGCCCGTTTCCTGGCAATTTCATAAGCTGACTTAACAGCAGTCTTTGTTATCAGTGAATTCAACAATGCACTGATAGTAGGATACTGATACAATTTCACTACAGGAATGTCCATTGCATGCTCCTGACGCAATTTTGCGATGAACTGTAATGCCAATAAGGAATTACCTCCCAGATCAAAAAAATTATCATTCACTCCTACCTTATCAATCCTGAGGAGGGCTGACCAAAGACGGGAAATATTATTTTCTTCTTTTGATTTCGGAGCTGCATAAATCACTCCTATCTCAGGTCGTGACTGGCCTGGTTCAGGTAATGATTTTCGATCGATTTTTCCGCTTTGTGTTTTCGGCAGTTCCCCGATAAAAACAAAAGATGAAGGCATCATGTAATCAGGAAGTACACCCGCTACATGTTTTCTCACACCGGCGACTGCTACTGATGAATTTTTTTCTGCAACCAGATAGGCAACCAACCGTTTATCTCCAGGTTCATCTTCACGAACCATAACTGCCACATGGGCAATACCAGGTATTTTGGATAGCGCCACTTCTACTTCGCCAAGTTCGATTCGGTATCCACGCACCTTAACCTGGTTATCGGCACGTCCCAGATATTCGATATTGCCATCAGGAAGATAGCGTCCAATATCTCCTGTTTTATAAATGAAATCATTTTCTTTATCAGAAAAAGGATTGTTTAAAAACCTTTCAGCCGTTAATTCCGGCCGGTTGATGTATCCTCTTGCCAATGCAGTTCCTCCGGAGTAAATCTCACCTTGTTCACCGTGCGGGACCGGGAGCATATTTTCATCCAACAGATAGATGTGAGTATTGGATATTGGTTTTCCTATAGGCGGAAGCGGTAGCCATCCGGAGGCTGGACCTTCCATCACATAGGATGTAATCACATGTGTTTCTGTTGGACCATAATGATTGTGCAATTTACACTCCGGGAGATTGGTGAAAAATGAGGCAATATGTCGGGTGATCTGTAGCTGTTCTCCCGCGGTAATGACGTCACGGAGGCTTACAGGCCAGATCTTACTGTTATCAGCAACTTCTGTGAGATGTTGTAGTGCAATGAATGGCAGAAAGAGTCTTTCAATAGTATTTTCATTTATAAATTCCAGCAACCGGATTGCATTTAACCGCATTTCATCAGTAATCATCACAAGTGTTCCTCCCGTTGTGAACGTAGTGAATAATTCCTGAAAAGAAACATCAAAACTTATTGGTGCAAACTGCAGTGTTCTCGAAGGAGTACCAAGGCCGGTTAAATTTTTTTGCCACGTGATTAAATTTACTAACGCCCGATGAACCATTGCAACGCCTTTAGGCATCCCGGTAGAACCGGAAGTAAAAAGTACATAAGCCAGGTTTTCTGGTAATAATTTTGTTGCCGGATTTTCAGCAGAATGCATTTCGAAATCCTTCCATTCCGAATCCAGGCTTATTAATTTTGCCGGTGCGATTTTAAAAATATTCCGAAAGTTTTCTTGAATCAACAGCGTGGTGATACCTGATTCCCTGACCATGTATTCAATTCGCTCGGGCGGATAAGACGCATCTAAAGGAACATATGCACTACCGGATTTGATGATGCCTAAAATCCCCGCAACCAGGTCAATTGACCTGTCAGCACAAATGCCGACCAGCTGATCCGGCCCTGCACCGTTAGCAATTAACCAGTTTGCAACCCGATTCGATTTTTCATTTAGTTCATGGTAACTCAATTGCTGAGTGCCAAATATGACAGCTGTATTTTCAGGTGTTAACCTGCACTGGGCTTCAAACAGCTCAGGCAAACAGGAGTTTTCCGGAAATGCCGCTTCCGTTTCATTAAACTTTAAAAGCAACTCCTTTTGTTTACTTGTCAAACTAGCCATTTGTGAATGTAAAGTACTGCATTTTTTATAAGATAATAGTTGTGAAAGCCTGCTCTTCTTATCTTAACAGGATACGAAATCTGTAGCTGTAGGTTACGTATAAAATAACAATTCAGGATGCTAAGTTCCTGAGAGGCTGAGGGGTTGTTGAATTGCTGTTAAATATTGACTTGTAAATCTTTACAAAAATTCAACCACATTTTCCGAAAAGATCGTATTTCACTCAAAATATTGCTTTGGACTGCCGGACAATCCATGCATAGAAAACAATTGATTATCAATAACATAAAATCATTCAATCTCTTTATTTATATTTGGGTGTTTATAAATCATAAATTGATGAAAGATTACCCAATTGCTTTAAAAGCTACTATTTACATTGCCCTGTTGATTATGATTGTTTTCGTGCTGAGTTATGCACGTTCTTTATTGATCCCCATCAGCATTGCCACATTGCTTTCTTTTCTGTTGATGCCTGTGAGCAGGTGGCTCGAAACCAAAAAAGTTCCAAGAATCCTCGCTATTATACTGAGCATTATCCTGATGATCTTAATTTTGGGCGGCCTTATCTTCTTCCTTAGCAGCCAGTTTTTAAGTTTTTCTGAAGACCTTCCTCTTCTGAAAGAAAAATTCACTGAAAAATTCGGAATGATGCAAGGGTTTGTTACCGACAGTTTTAAAATTAGTGAACAACGGCAGATCGAATGGCTCAGGGAACAAATTGTGAATGCAATGCAATCGAGTGGACAAATGTTTGGAAGCATTTTCAGTGCCACCGGAAATTTCCTTGCTGCTGCCACTATAATTCCGATTTATATTTTCTTCTTCACCTATTACCGTCATAAGTTCATCGATTTTATGAAACATGTTACCAACCCTGAAAATCATAAGTGGGTAATGGACATGATGCACCGCACCTCGGAAGTTTCACAAAAATATTTGGTTGGTTTGCTGATTGATATTGCCATATTGTCAACCCTTAACAGTATCGGGTTTTTAATTTTGGGAATCAAACACGCAATTTTACTTGGAGTAATTGCGGGTATGTTAAATATCATTCCTTACATCGGGGTACTGATAGGAAGTATTTTTCCGATTTTCATGGCATTGCTTACTAAAGATTCAATATGGATTGCAGTAGGTGCCCTGGGCGTTTGTGTGTTTGTTCAGTTTCTTGACAACAACTTTATAACTCCTAAAGTAGTAGGTTCTGCTGTTTCAATAAACCCTTTAGCCACTCTGATTGCATTATTGATTGGAGGATTTGTTTGGGGTGTTGCAGGCATGATGCTTTTTATTCCATTTCTTGGCATGTTAAAGGTCATTCTCGACAATGTTGAATCACTTCGCCCTTATGGATTTTTAATTGGAGAAGAGGTGAATTTAAAAACCAAAAAATCCTTTTTTACTAAAAAGCAACCAAAAACCTGATCCTGGTTTTGAAAACATTTACGATCGGATTTTCGCCATGTCCTAACGATACATTTATTTTTGATGCATTGGTGAACAAGCGCATTGATACCGGGAGGTATATTTTTGAACCTGTCCTGGCAGATGTGGAGGAGCTGAATAAAATGTCGTTCGACGAACATCTTGATATTACCAAAATTAGCATTGCAGCCTATGCACAGGCATCAGTAAATTACGTTATCCTGGACTCGGGTAGTGCACTGGGTAAAGGAGTCGGGCCGCTGCTTGTGAGCAGAAAACCAATACCGCAATCACTTTTTCCTGAATTAAAAGTAGCCATACCCGGAAAATTCACAACAGCCAATCTTTTATTGAATACTTTTTTTCCAGAACTAAAAAATAAAACAGAAATTATTTTTTCTGAGATTGAAAGCAGTGTTCTAACCGGAGCATTTGACGCAGGGATTCTCATTCACGAAGGCCGTTTTACTTACACTCAAAAAGGACTTATTAAGTTATTCGATTTAGGTGAAATTTGGGAAATAAAAATGAATGTGCCCTTACCGTTAGGATGCATCGCAGCAAGCAGAAAACTTCCGGCAAACGAAAGAAACGAAATTGAACGCCTCATTCGTGAAAGTATTGAATACGCATACCGGTCACCGGATGCCTCTTCACATTATGTATCTTCCCATTCTCAGGAACTGTCTCCCGAAGTGATCGCACAACATATAGCGCTGTATGTGAATGAATTTTCATTAACTTTAGGCCCTGAAGGAAGAGCTGCAATTGCATTTTTACTTAACAAAGGAATGGAATCCGGACTACTTCCTGAATTAACTCAACCTGTTTTCAACACACCTGCATTATGATTATTGTTACCGGTGCAGCCGGATTCATTGGAAGTTGTTTAGTGGGGAAGCTAAATCAGGAGGGCTTTTTCGATATTGTTGCGGTGGATGATTTCAGCTTTGCAGAAAAAGAAAATAACCTTGTCGGGAAAAAAATCAGTGGAAAAATTGAACGCACAGTTTTTCATGAATGGCTTTCGAAAAATCACAAACTTGTTCAGTTTATTTTTCACATTGGAGCACGAACCGATACCACTGAGTTTGATATAGAAATATTCAACCAGCTGAACCTGGAGTATTCCAAAAAGGTTTGGAAAGATTGCGTAAAATATGGTTTGCCTTTGGTGTACGCATCATCAGCTGCAACATATGGAAGTGGTGAGCATGGTTATGATGATTTACATGACAGTATCCCCAAGCTGCACCCACTGAATCCATATGGTGATTCTAAAAATGATTTTGATATCTGGGCTTTAAACCAGAAGCAAAAACCTTATTTCTGGGCAGGATTGAAATTCTTCAATGTTTACGGACCGAACGAATTTCATAAAGGCCGGATGGCAAGTGTCATCTTCCATGCATTTAACCAGATCTTAGAAACCGGAGGTGTTAAATTATTCCGTTCACACCGGCCTGAATTTGACGACGGCAAGCAACTACGCGATTTTATTTACGTCAGGGATGTAGTAGATGTATGTTTTTACCTTATGACGCACCGTAAAAATTCAGCAATTTATAACCTGGGGACAGGAAAAGCTCGTTCATTTGTGGATCTGGCCACAGCCACATTTAAAGCACTCAATAAACCAGCAACAATTAATTTTATTGATATTCCTGCTGACATCCGTGATAATTACCAATATTTCACGGAAGCTAAAATGGAAAAACTGCGTAAAGCAGGATATGATAAACCTTTTACTTCACTTGAAGAAGGGGTGCATGATTATGTAATCAATTACCTTCAGCCCCACCGTTATTTTTAATTTGCAGTATGGTCCGGAAACTGCTCAACAACAAAATACTTCGATACTTTTTCTCTGCCGGCATTGCAACGGCTGTTGATGTCACAGTTTATTTTCTTGCTTTTAATTTCATTTACCAGAAACAGGATATACATCTTTTTAATTTCATGGTGTTATCGGCTCCTACTGGATCCCTTATTTTATCCTACACGTGCGGACTGGTAACCAATTTCCTCATCACCAAATATCTTGTATTCACAGAATCTGATTTGAGAGGCATTCACCAACTTGCCAGGTATGTATTGGTTGCGTTATTGATACTTTTTATGAATTATCTTTTAATGAGTTTCCTGATTAAAATTCTTAATTGGTACCCAACCTTTTCGCGAATAGTGTCTGCGCTAAGCATCGGACTTCTCAGTTTTGTCATTCATAAATTTTACTCATTCAGGGTTTCAGGCAATGAAAACAACTAGCATAGGTCTCGTATTATCAGGTGGTGGTGCACGCGGTATTGCACATGCCGGTGTTCTTAAAGCATTTGATGAATTAAAGATCCCGATAGCAGCCATTTCAGGGACCAGTTCTGGAGCTATGGTTGGTGTATTATATGCTGCCGGAATAAAACCCGATGCCATGATTGCTATTATGAATAAAAGCAAGCTATTCAATATTGGAGGTTTGAGTTTTGATATGAAAGGCTTGCTTAAAACCACCCCCTTCAAGAAAATTATACAGGATAATCTCAAGATAAAAACCTTCGAAGAACTTCATATACCCGTGACCGTTTGTCTTACTGATTTTACCAGTGCGGCAACTGTATTTTATGATAAAGGCCCGTTGCTGGAACCGATGGTAGCCTCATGCTCCATCCCCCTTATATTTAGTCCTGTCCACATGAACGGCAAAGTGATGGTGGATGGCGGACTCTTGAATAATTTTCCTGTAGAACCACTGACAGGAAAGTGTGACTACCTAATCGGTATCCACGTTAATCCAATGGGTCCATTCAAAGGTGTACGGTTGAAAGGTGTGCTGGAGCGGTGTTTTCAAATGGCCATCATGAGTACTACAAAAACGAAATCAGGTACCTGCGATCTTTACATTGAACCTGAGGCACTCAGCAAATACAGTGTATTCGACACCAAGCATGCACGTGATATTTTCAACATCGGATACAAAGCAGCAATGGAACAAAAAGAGTTGCTGTTAAAACTCATTTCTTAGTTAGTAAATTTTTTAAAGTTTAACTATTTTTTTAAACCCTGACTTTGATCCCGATGTGACTTTAACAAGGTAAATACCTGAAGATATACCTGACAAATTTAAAGTGATATTACCTGTAATATCATTGAAGTCTTCCTCCAGTTGCTTTCTTCCAAAAAGATCAATTACTTGAATGTTACAATCAATTTTATGTTCTAAATTGAACCTAATAAATATTGCTTCGTCAACAGGATTTGGATAAACCCGGAAATCGATTGAATTAAAGGAATACTCCGGAAGTGTTGTTGGCTCTTCGATATATGTCCACACATAATTTGTTGATACCGGCAAATTAAAATCAAAAAAGATATTGGCAGTGTTAGCTATAAAATTGCCCGCTGTCAATCCGCTAACAGGTTTTACCCGATACGAAACAAAACCATGACTTCCTACTTCATTGGTTGTGCTGTCAGGCAGGTTGATATCCTCAAAAAGAAATTCCATCCGGTTCAATAAGTGATTCCAGTTCATTTCACACGGATGTGAAGCGCTTACAAACTCCAGGGTTGATACATCCAGTGTCTGATAAAGTCCATTTTCAATTCTTACAACAAATGCAGTATCGTTACCGGTATTCTGAAATCTGACGAGATAATTTAAAAATGGCGGGTTCGACATTTCATTAGTGAAAAGGGTATCCCTGTCTACCGAAATATCATTGGGGTCATAGGAACCGAAAATATGGGTAGTGGAGGTGGCCATATTATTCAGGGGAAAAGCGTCACTGATTACGGGCAAAACTTCAGCAGTTGACAGCACCGGAGTATTTATTGCCACACCCGAATCCACTTGAAATGTAACGGTAAGGTCAGTGTACTGGAATGGCGCCAGGTTAGGCAAAATCCATACTATAGAATCATTGTTTGCAACAGATGGAAGAAATGAAGAAGAAACGTAATCCAATACTGCATCCTGGTAAAAAACTACTACTGGCATTTGATTGGTAGTACCTTTGTTCCTGATCCACATTTTATAAGACGCATTCAATCCAGATCGGAATTTATGCAAGGGTGTTAACAGTAGTTGCAGATCATCAAAAATTGAAATGGGCTGATAAGCGAAATCATTTAGAGAATCGGTTTGCAAAAAAGAACCAAATGTTGCGGTGTGTAAAACCGGGTTTGAAATAAAATTATTTAATCCAATTCCTGAAACATTGAAATTGCCGGTGTCTGTAACATACACCTGATAGTTACCTGCTGCATCTGTAAAATCAAACATTCCTGATACGGCTTCAGTTACTCTGGTGCAATCGAGCGGACTATCTCCCGCATCATAAACCATGTTGGTGTTCAGATCAACGTAAGCTTTGCCATAAATAATATTGGTGTTACCGGTAACACCCGGACAATAGGTTGAAAATTGTGTAGGGTTATAAAGCTGATCATTGTTATAAATTACACAACCTAAAAGCGTTTCAAAACCTATTCCTATGTTAAGAGGTGGCAGATATACTCCGGCTGATCCACCTATTCCTTCAATCATAAATTCCGTTGCCCACTGATAATACAATGCATGCATATTAATCCTCGTCCGCAAAGTTCCATCGGGCAGTTGCATGGCATAAACTGAATCAACAATCATGGTATCAGTAGGAAACTGGGGAGTGGAGGAATATGAAGTAACGAAGGTGTCACCCTGTGAAAGACTGAAATCAAACAACAGAAATTCAGTACTTATGGATTCATTGTACAACCAAACCTGTCGCAAAGCAGTATCTTCTCGCATTAAAGCAAAATCATTGATTACGGTATTATCAAAGGCCCAAACGGGACAAGGCATTGGTGTTAGGTTAATAGCATGATAACCTGATATTCGTTTATAAGTAATTGTATTAATTACTGTGTCACCATTTACAAATGATCGGGTAATATCCGTTTCACTGCAGGCGGGTAAACTATAGTCAAGAGACCATGCATCCCAGGTCATGCTGTCATTCAACAGTGGATGATAATTCTGCCCGCAAGAGATTCCGGCCTTTAAAATCAGTACCACTAAAATTGTAAAAAAATAATAGTGTTTCATGGCATTAAGTTGGTATCCGCATCACAGCTGAATGACTGCCAGCGGTACTCGTCAGAGTTGATCTTTCAACTCCACTAAAAAACTCTTTATCCTCGTCAGCGAATCAAAAACTTCGGTGTTACTGACAACATCCGCTTTATTATCTTTCAGCTTAGCTTTAGCTCCCTGCAAAGTAAATCCGCGCTCTTTAACCAGGTGAAAAATGATTCTCAAATTATCAACATCATGGGTGGTAAAAAGCCGGTTTCCTTTTTTATTCTTTTTAGGTTGTAACACTTCGAATTCCTTTTCCCAGAAACGGATCAGCGAAGCGTTTACATTAAACATCTTCGATACTTCACCAATGGTGTAGTAAAGTTTTACGGTTTCGGTTTCTTTATATGGCAAGGTGAAATGAATTTACAAATGTTTTACGAATATGCGAATGGTTGTAAATTTAAAAATAATTATGAATCAGGAAGCCGGATTATTAGCATTGGTAAAGTCATGAGCGAAAGTATTCATGATACGTTGTAATACATTAATCGAATGACTGGTTTGACTGAGAAGAAATTTCAATCATCTTTTCGTATTCTTCAGCAGTGAGATCATTGTAGAAGAAATTGATCGGATTGATTTTATTTCCTTGTTTAATAACTTCATAATGCAAGTGAGGTGCGGTGGATGTGCCTGTGCTCCCCACTACTCCTATCACATCTCCCCTATTCACCTTCTGACCGGGACGGACTTTTATTTTGCTCATATGACCATACAAAGTTTCATAACCAAATCCGTGACTGATGATGACATGATTTCCATAACCTTTCGAATCGTATTCGATCTCTTTCACTACACCATTTCCTGAAGCATAAATTTCCGTGCCAACGGGAGCGGTAAAATCCATACCCTCGTGCATCTTGGTGGTTTTATAAATTGGATGAATACGATATCCGAAACCGGATGCCATCCTGGTAAGATCCTTATTGGAAATTGGCTGTATAGCAGGGATGGATGCCAGCATTTGCGATTTATTTTTTGCCAGTTCCGCGATTTCATCGAATGATTTAGATTGCACATACAACTGTTTTGTAAGTTGATCCAGCTTGCGCGAAGTGGAAATCATCAATTCTGCATTCTCGTAGCCTTCCAGTGATTTATAGCGATCGACGCCACCAAATCCGGCCTCCCTGACCGTGGATGGAATGGGTTCAGCTTCAAAAATGACCCGGTAAATATTATCATCACGATGCTGGAGATCGCTCAAAACCAAACCCACCTCATCAAAACGTTTTTGTAAAAGTTCATATTGAAGTGTATACTGACTAATCTCCCGTTTTAATTGCTTTTCCTTAGGCGAATCTAAATAAGCATAGGCAATTGCTACAATAACCACACTAAAAACTATTGCAGTGGCGAGGAACCCCAAAATCCTGAGTATGCGCTTTCCCCACGGAATTACCACTTTCTCATATTTCAGGGAGTGGGTATTGAAGTAATATTTCGCCTTTGGCATAGCCCTATAACCGATAAATCTTAATTTTGCGCGTTTAATGCGCGTTAGGCAAAAATAACCATATTTTAGAAAAATCAAAGCGGTATTTAATCATTCCGCTGTTTAAAACCAGTATGATGACTTCCTCAGAGATCCGTAAAGCCTTTCTTGATTTTTTTGATGCCCGTGACCACCAGATCGTATCTTCAGCTCCCATGGTTATTAAAAATGATCCTACGCTTATGTTTACCAATGCGGGGATGAACCAGTTTAAAGATATTTTCCTTGGTAACAGTCTGGTAAAATATCGCCGTATCGCTAATACCCAAAAATGCCTGAGGGTTTCAGGAAAACATAACGATCTTGAAGAAGTCGGTGTTGATACCTACCACCATACCATGTTTGAAATGCTTGGCAACTGGTCATTTGGTGATTATTTCAAGGAAGATGCCATCGCCTGGGCCTGGGAATTACTCACATCAGTTTATAATATACCCAAAGACAGGCTCTATGTAACCGTTTTTGAAGGCGACTCCAAAGAAAACCTTGAATTCGACCAGGAAGCCTATGATTTCTGGAAAAAATGGATTGCGGAAGATCGTATCCTGAAAGGCAATAAAAAAGACAATTTCTGGGAGATGGGTGATACCGGCCCGTGCGGCCCCTGCTCAGAAATTCATGTTGATTTAAGAAGTGAAGCTGAAAGAAATGCCACCGATGGAAAAGCACTCGTAAATGCCAGTCATCCACAAGTGATCGAAATCTGGAATAATGTGTTCATGCAATACAATCGGCTTGCAAACGGATCGCTGGAGCCTTTGCCTGCAAAGCATGTTGATACCGGCATGGGCTTTGAACGTTTATGCATGGCGTTACAGGGAAAAACCAGCAACTACGATACCGATGTTTTTCAGCCCCTGATTCAGTTTATCAGCAGCAAATGCTCTATTGCCTATGGCGCTTCCGAAAAAACGGATATTGCCATGCGCGTTATGGCAGATCATATTCGCGCAATTTCTTTCGCTATTGCGGATGGACAACTTCCTTCGAATAACAAAGCTGGTTATGTAATACGACGGATTCTAAGAAGGGCTGTCCGTTATGCCTATAGTTTCCTGAATTTCAGGGAACCTATTCTTTACCATTTGGTACCAGTGCTTTCAAAAATATTCAATGGACAGTTTCCAGAACTGGCATCACAACAGGAATTTATTGCACGCGTGATTAATGAAGAGGAAAATTCATTTTTGAAAACACTGGAAACCGGTATTAAAAAATTTGATCAGTACCAAAACAGTCGTGTTGACGGACGATTTGCATTTGAATTATTCGATACCTATGGTTTTCCTATTGATCTCACCCAACTCATGGCACGGGAGCGTAATATTGAAGTCGACATGGAAGAATTTAATAAAGCCATGCTCGAACAAAAAACGCGTTCACGTGCTGATGCCGAAAAAGATCTTAGTGACTGGATAGCTGTGAACGAAGAAGAGCCGGTTGACTTTACAGGTTACGATTCACTGGAAAGTGATTGCCAGATTCTCCGTTACCGGGAAGTGAAAACAAAAGGAAAAACACAATATCAACTGGTATTGAATCGTACTCCGTTTTATGCTGAGAGCGGAGGACAGATTGGTGATACTGGCAAACTGTCGAATGATAAAGAAACCATTCTAATTATTGATACACAAAAAGAGAATAATCTCATCGTTCATTATTGCGATAAACTTCCGGCAGATCCTGCAGTTTCTTTTCAGGCAAAAGTTGATGAAAACCGAAGGAAATACATTACAGGAAATCACTCTGCAACACACCTTATGCATGCTGCATTACGAAAAGTATTGGGAACGCATGTTGCACAAAAAGGATCATTAGTGAATGAATCGGCAACACGGTTTGATTTTTCACATTTCACAAAAGTTTCGGAAGATGAAATTGTTCAGATTGAAAAAATAGTGAATGAAAAAATCCGCGAAAATATTTTGTTAAATGAACAACGAAATGTTCCCATTGCAAAGGCAACTGAATTAGGTGCAATGGCATTATTCGGTGAAAAGTATGGCGAGTACGTCCGAGTTATAACTTTCGATCCCACTTTTTCTGTTGAACTATGCGGAGGCACTCATGTGAAAGCAACCGGGCAAATAGGGTTGTTTAAAATAACTTCTGAAAGTTCTGTTGCTGCCGGAGTTCGTCGTATTGAAGCCATTACCGGGCTGGGAGCTGAAAATTTCATGCGGGAACAAAATAAAGAACTGAATGAAATTAAAGCACTCCTCAAAAATCCGAATGCGCCACTGAAAGGAATTCAGTCGTTGCTTGATGAACAGGAAAATCTGCGTAAGCGTATAGAAGAATTATTGTTGGAAAAAGCAGTTACTGTCAGAAACGAACTCAGGCAAAAAATGACAAGCGTTAACGGTATGAATCTTATTGCAGAAATTGTTGAACTTCCTTCGGCAGATGCCATTAAAAATATTTCCTACGATCTTCGGAATCAAATCGACAATCTTGTTTTACTTCTTGGGGCTGTTATAGAGGGTAAACCTCATGTGTCACTCATATTATCCGACAATCTGGTAACAGAAAAAAAACTCAACGCCTCTGATATGATCCGGACCATTGCTAAAGAAATTCAAGGTGGAGGTGGAGGACAGGCTTTTTATGCTACTGCTGGAGGGAAGAATGTAAACGGTCTGGAAAAAGCTATCCAGGAAGGGAAAGGCATTATTCTGTCGCTGTGATGCTTTATTAATTGCCCGGTTTAACCATCCTTAGATTCCATCGTTTGCGACCGATTTTTTGGTATTCAAGCCTACCCCCGATTGATAACAATTCGTTAAATATTTTCAATGAACTGATTTACAATTATTTGACTATTAATTTCGACTTAAACATTGTTTCTTAAACCATCAACCCATTGATGGCTTTTTTGCACCGTTGTACAGAAAAAGGAATTAGCTAACCTCCTTTTTCACTCCATTCACCCATTTCCTACCTGGGTTTGTCACAAAAATTGGCCTCCTGTCGGTGATTCAAAGCCATATTGGTTCAAACACGGGAATAAAAAACAAAAGAAAATGAAAAACTACATTACTACTTCAATTATTATGGCGGCATCAACCTTAAGTGTTCTTGCCCAGCCCAACAACATTCATCTGCATCCGGCTAGCGGAAATGTTTGTAACGTTACAACCCTCTCGGTGGGTATTCATGGAAACAGTTTTGCTCCGGAATCCTATATATGGAGTACGGGTGAAATCTCAGCGGAAATTGAAATCAACACCTCCGGTACGTATACGGTAACCGTTACAGGGTTCATGGGAAATTCCTCTCATCTCACAACAATTGTATGTTCTGAAACTTACAATGTTCTGCCAAGCCCTAATATTAATGCCTTAACTGACTTATGGATCTGTAAGGGTGACACAGTAAAACTTATGGCTGTTGCCGGTTACGATGAAATCACCTGGAGTAATGGTGCAACAGGCCAGTTATTTGAACAACGCCTTAATCTGAACACTCCCGGAACTCCCGGTCTGGACACGATGACTGTTTCCTACACTGCCACGGTAGATAAAGTTTGCACCACCAAATCGAAATCGGTATTGCTGCGTGCTATCAGGAAACCTGATGGAGTGGGAGCTTTTTACCAGGGGAAGATGAATATTAAAACCACCGACTCTATTCCTGCAGGATTGGTAACGGAATATCTTTTCCCGGTAACTTACGAAATGGATTTCATTGAAATTGCCAATCCAACAAACGTAATTAAATACGTTACTGCCCCTGGAAGCCGTAAAGCACCAGCGAGCATTTTAACTCCGGGGGCAAGTTATTCGGTAGTAACCACACCGGTAATCAATGGAAAGCAATTTTGTTCTGGCATCCCAAGCATCATTGGAATCAAGCCGGTAGGAAATCGTTTAGGCTTGGGCTTTACAGATGAAGAGGGAGTAAGCACATTCAAGGTTTATGATACACAAGGTCGTTTCCTCATGGAAAAACAAGGTGAAGTATTCAATATGGAATGGTTACAGAATCTGGCTCCTCAAGTGCTGATCGTTTATCGCGAAGGACAATCTACAGAGGTATCAAAAATTCAAATTGTAAAATAATTACGGGTACAATTTAACCAGCACGTTCAACATATTTTGAAATTCTTTTGCCCC
Source organism: Bacteroidota bacterium (assembly GCA_030855635.1). Classification (GTDB taxonomy): domain Bacteria; phylum Bacteroidota; class Bacteroidia; order AKYH767-A; family OLB10; genus JADKJB01. The sequence goes on from JALYQW010000068.1 coordinate 67,217, forward strand.
CGTTATCCCGGCCCTTAAAAAAGGTCGGGATCTTTTTTTATTTCATCCGGTCATCACGATGTGTTACTTCGCCACTCCAAACTTTACTACATCCTTACCAGAAATCTGTTTGTCACACAGAATGATCAACCGTTCCACAACATTACGCAACTCGCGTATATTCCCGGTCCAGTCAATCTTTTTAAGCTCTTCATAACCATCTTTGGTAAGTTCTTTTACAGGAATACCATACTCCTGGCAAATGATATTCAGAAAATGGTCGGTAAGCAAGGGTATGTCTTCCCGACGGTCATTCAGCGACGGTACATGAATCACAATCACACTAAGGCGATGATATAAATCTTCACGGAAATTTCCCTTTTCAATTTCATTCCGCAGCTCCTTATTTGTTGCAGCTATGACACGAACGTTTACAGAAAAATCTTTTTCTCCTCCCACGCGTGTAATTTTTCCGTCCTGTAAAACACGAAGCACTTTCGCTTGTGCGGAAAGACTCATATCGCCAATTTCATCAAGGAACAGGGTGCCGTTATTAGCCTGTTCAAACTTTCCGATACGCTGTTTAATAGCTGAAGTAAATGACCCCTTCTCATGACCAAATAATTCACTTTCTATAAGCTCTGAAGGAATAGCTGCACAATTTACTTCCACCAGCGGATTGTTTGAACGCTGACTTTTTTCATGAATCCATCGTGCTACGAGTTCTTTTCCTGTGCCGTTTCCGCCTGTTACCAATACACGTGCCTCGGTAGGTGCAACTTTATCTATCATGGATTTTATCAGTTGGATCGGTTCTGATGTTCCCACAATATCATTTGTTTTATAAATTTTCCGCTTCAGCGTTTTAGTTTCCTTAACAAGCACGGAACGATCCATCGCATTACGGATAGTTACTAGCATGCGATTCAGATCGAGGGGTTTTGAAATGTAATCAAAAGCTCCTTTACGGATGGCTTCAACAGCAGTATCAATATTACCGTGACCTGAAATCATCACTACGGGTGTTTCAGGTGTTATTTCCTGTAATTTCTCCAGTACTTCAATGCCATCCATTTTAGGCATTTTAATATCAGAAAGAATAATATCAAATTTTTCTTTCTCAGCATATTTCAACCCTTCACTCCCATCCTGGGCTTCAGTAACTTCGTATCCTTCATAAGAGAGAATTTCTCTTAAAGTGTTCCGGATGCTTTTTTCGTCGTCGATTATTAAAATTTTTGGCATAAGTTGTTTAAAGATTATAACGATTGCTAATAACTATAATGAAACGAAATTAAATTTGCTCTTCCGTTTCATTCAGTATATTCCATAAGGCCCCTTCTTTTAAAGCGTAGGATGACAATTTTAATATTTGAATGGCTGTTTTCTCAATCACAAAATTAAGCAATAAGGCCGCCATAACTATCATATCAACCCGCATTTTGACAAGTCCCCGCATTTCATTACGCTGTGCTGTAGTGGATAAAATTAGTTCCTGATACAACTTTTCGAAGTGTAAAAGTTGAATCGGGTGAGTGGTTTTTCCGTAATGACTTCCTGATTCAGGGAAGCGGTGCCGGATCATGCTTGCAAATGTTTCGAATGAACCGGCAGAGCCAATTAACCACAGAGGCTGGTATATTCGGCAAGCTTCAAGTAATGGTTCCAGTTCCGAATCAAAATACGTTTTAATGGATGAAATATTTTGTTGCGACAATGGATCCTTCGGGAGAAATTTTCCCAGCAAAAGGGCAGCACCGAGTTTAAAACTCTGCTTCCAGAAAATAGTATTTCTATTGGCAATAATAAATTCTACACTCCCACCGCCGATATCCATGATGAGTGATTTCTCGTCACCCATTTTTACAGCCTGCCTTACGCCATAATATATAAGCGCAGCTTCTTCTTGGCCTGATATCAACCCAATGTTAAAACCAAATTTTTGTTTCACTTCTTCAAGGAAGCCGGGTCCGTTAGAAGCTGAACGCAACGCTGCTGTTCCGAATGCCCGTACCTTGCTAACGTCATGTTCCTTTAACGAATGAAAAAATATCTCCAGGGCTTTTATTCCACGATCATAAGCACCTTTCGAAATTTTGTTTAATCCACCCTGCCCCAGTTTAACTGTGATGCGGGTATTTAAAATTTTTTGCCACGCTCTGTCACCTTTGACTTCCGCGATAAGCAGATGAAAAGTATTGGTGCCTAAATCCATTACGGCGATCTTCATAAAACAAATTTTAAATCACGCGATAAAAATAGAATCAAGGTTTATAAATTATAAATGCTATAGGTTAACCTGTGATTTTACTCCCTGTAAAACAACCATTTTCCAAGTTCTTTCCAACTCACTTTTTTTCCATACATCAATATACCGGTCCTGTAAATTCTTGCGGCCAGCCATGTAGTTATCATAAAACCTGCAACCAGAAAAAACATAGACAGTGCCAGTTCCCAGGGTGCCACTCCAAAGGGAATGCGAACCATCATTACTACCGGCGATGTAAACGGGATCATTGAAAACCAAAAACCAACTTTGCTTTCAGGATTCTGAAGTATACTTTGCGCTACAATAAAGGAAAGTATAAGGGGAATGGTTATAGGAAGCATAAACTGTTGCGTGTCGGATTCGCCATCCACAGCGGCACCAATTGCTGCGAACAACGCGCCGTATAGCAGGTATCCGCCAAGGAAATAAAATAAAAAGGCTCCCAGCAACAACGGGAAATTAATTGAATTTACCGAGTTAAAAATTTCAGACATTTCATTGTTTTCAGAGGTACTTGAAGATCCGTCTTCCGCTTCCATGGGCAGCGGTGTTCCTAAAGGCGACTGGCGGTTTATCATCTGTTCCCTCATCTGGTTGGAATCAATAAAAAATCCAGACACTACTGTAGCAATGGAAAAAGTAAGAACTATCCATAAAAGAAACTGGGTTAAACCTACCAAAGCAATGCCTATAATTTTTCCCATCATTAACTGGAAAGGTTTTACCGAGGAAATAATTATTTCAACAATGCGGTTGGTTTTTTCCTCGATCACTCCCCGCATGACCTGGGCTCCATAAAGAAAAATAAACATGTAAATTAAAACACCACCCAACATCCCAACAATCGTTGTAAGGCCTGCACTGGTTTCCTCTTCTCCCTGTTCTGTAAGTGTACGGGTATTTACATGCACTCGTGTTTTGATCTGATCTAATGTTTGCTGATTTATGCCCTGTGCCTGGAGTTTCATGCTCTCAATTTCTTTCTGAATAGTTCGTTCAATAGAGGTGACCAGGTTGATATTTGGTTGCTTGGCTGAAAACAACATGATAGCTCCTGTGTTATTAATTACATTTCCAGGGATGTAAAGAATTGCTGTATGTCGCTCCGGATTAAAAACTGTTTTAGCAACAGGAAGTGAGAGGGTATCCATTTCAAAAACCAGACTCTCCGAATCCTGTAATTTTCCTTTGAACAATCCTGACTCATCAATTACTTGAATTTTCGAAACTTCATTTTCATCATAACGGGCCATCAACACCGGAACAATAAATAATGACGCCATGAGAATGGGTCCGAGAATGGTCATGATAATAAATGACTTCTTCCGGACACGTGTCAGATATTCACGCTTTATGATCAGGGAAATTGTACTCATAGTTCAGCTACAGGTTGTTGTTCGTTACTTTCTTTAACCAGAGAAATAAAAATATCGTTCATACCGGGAATAAGTTCCCTGAAAGAATGCACCTCAACATTAGAGATCAGACTGGCTAGCAGGTCGTTGGTTGAGCGGCCTTCTCCCATTTTCACAACTGCTTTCATCAGTTCACCATGTGGCTCGTGGGAGAGCAATTCATAGCCCGCCCATAATCCGTTCGCAAAAGCAATTGCGTTTCCTTGATATTCTATTTCATACTTCGCTGATTTAAAATTCCTGCGGATATCCCTAACAGCTCCATCCAGTATTTTATGAGAGCGGTTTATCAGAGCGATATGACTGCATAATTCTTCCACGGATTCCATGCGGTGGGTGGAGAGAATGATGGTGGTTCCCTTTTCACGAAGCTTTAAAAGTTCATCTTTGATCAGGTTGGCGTTGATAGGATCAAATCCTGTAAAAGGTTCATCCAGTATGAGCAATTTAGGTTCGTGCAACACAGTAATAATGAACTGCACTTTTTGTTGCATTCCCTTGCTGAGTTCTTCTACTTTTTTTCGCCACCACCCTTTCAGCTCGAATCGTTCAAACCAGTCACGAAGCCGGATTACAGCTTCCTGCCGGCTCATTCCTTTCAGCTGGGCCAGGTAAAGGGCTTGCTCTCCAACCTCCATTTTTTTATAGAGGCCCCGTTCTTCGGGAAGGTAACCGATCATTCCAATGTGCTTTTGCCGGAGCTTTTCTCCCATAAAAAGCACTTCACCCTCATCGGGAGCTGTAATTTGATTGATTATCCGGATTAGAGAGGTTTTCCCGGCTCCGTTGGGGCCAAGCAGCCCGTAAATACTACCTTGCGGGATTTCGAGGGAGACGTCATCCAAAGCCCGGTGCGACGCATATTGCTTGGTGACATTTTTTACGGATAGAATCATATTAGGAATCAACAGCCTCAAAAATAGTAAATTCCTTTCCTGTTTTCAGAATAGGAAACACTTTTGTATCTGATTGATTATTTATGTGGAGTCAGGAAAAGTAGGGGATCCGGAGCAATAATTCCCACGAAGGCACAAAGGGATTAGGAATAGAATTTAGCATTTGAATGTGGAGTCATTTTAATCTGTTTATAGGAGATTCGGAGCAATAATTCCCACGAAGGCACAAAGGGATTAGGAACAGAAATTAGCATTTGAATGTGGAGTCATTTTAATCTGTTTATAGGAGATTCGGAGCAATAATTCCCGCGAAGGCACAAAGGGATTAGGAACAGAGACTAGCATTTGAATGTGGAGTCATTTTAATCTGTTCATATAGGATTCGGAGCAATAATTCCCACGAAGGCACAAGGGGATCAGGAACAGAAATTAGCATTTTATTTTTAAAAAAATAAATTGTTTTGCTAAATGCACCCGTAAGTCAGATGAAATCTTTCTCTTGGAAAAATTGCCGGCTGGATTTTATTTTGCAGAAGTAACCTTTGGTAGTTTGAAAGAAGTGATGAAACTTATGCAACTGGAATAGTTACTGAAGAAAAATCTTCATCGTTGTTGTGTAATGAAAATATATCTATACTGCCGCTATATTTTTTTAATTCAGAATTTTCAGAAAACAAATAACATACAGCTTTCAGCGATTTTGCTATTGGAATGTATGTGTAGAAGTATAATATGGGAGTGCTAACAGTCTGATGAGTGTTATTGCCCATTAGAAATACGATAATGAATTTGACTCACCGAACACGACTTCAGTAAAGCATCAGATTGATGAATAAATGTGAAGCTTGATTGACCTTTAATTAAAATACTCTTTCATTTTTTCAAAAAAGCTTTTATCGCCCTTTCCGGGATGAGGTTGAAAGTTATCTGAAGTTTTTAATTTCTCCAGGATCTTTTTTTCATCAGCGGTGAGCGTTTGCGGGGTCCACACATTAATATTGATAAGAAGATCACCGCGGAAATGACTGTTGAGTTGCGGAATGCCCTTACCTTTTAAGCGAAGTACCTTACCGGCCTGTGTTCCCGGTTCGATTTTAATTTTCGCCTTTCCTTCTACTGTTGGAACTTCAAGATTTGTACCCAAAGCGGCATCAGGAATGCTGATATATAAATCATAGTGCAGGTTGTTGCCATCGCGTTTAAGATTAGCATCTTCCACTTCTTCGATAACAATGAGCAAGTCTCCGGGAATACCTCCGCGTTGGCCCGCATTTCCTTTACCCGACACGGTAATCTGCATGCCTTCGCCAACGCCCGGTGGTATTTTAATGGAAATTACTTCTTCTCCTGGCATGGTACCAATTCCATGACACGACTTACATTTATTGGTAATTGTTTGGCCTTCTCCCTGACAGGAAGGACAGGCTGAAGTAGTTTGCATCTGGCCCAGGATGGTGTTGGTCACTCTCCGAACCTGGCCTGCACCATTACATGTAGCACATTTGCTGAAAGATGAACTATTTTGTGCACCTGATCCGCTGCACGATGCACAGGGAATTGATTTATTAACTTTAATTTTTTTCTCTACACCATTTGTGATTTCTGCAAGCGTGAGACGCACTTTGATTCGCAGATTACTTCCGCGGTTCACCTGTCGGCGTCCACCACCGCCTCCGCCACCAAAGAAACTCTCAAAAGGATTATGTCCACCAAAAACATCTCCAAACTGGCTGAAGATATCTTCCATATTCATCCCATACCCGCCACCGTTATTTCCTACACCCTGATGACCAAACTGGTTATACCTACGGCGTTTTTCACTGTCGCCTAAAACTTCATACGCTTCAGCGGCTTCTTTAAATTTATCTTCAGCCGCTTTATCACCGGGGTTTTTATCGGGATGGAACTTAAGCGCCATCTGCCGGTAGGCTTTTTTAATGTCTCCTTCAACAGCGTCCCGACCTATGCCGAGCACTTCATAATAATCACGTTTTGCCATATCAGTTTTTCACGCTGTTTAAATTCCTACAATCGCTTTAGCGTGACGGATAACTTTATCATTTAAAAAATAACCGCTTTCCGCTTCATCTATTACCTTGCCCTTTTGATTTTCATCAGGAGCCGGAACATTTGTAATAGCTTCATGAAATTCCGTATCGAATTTTTCTCCAACAGAATTCATGCGCCTGAGACCTTTCTGCTCCATGAGCAGCTTCAATTTACTAAATATCAATTCAACACCCGACAACAAATTGCTTTCAGAACTGCCTGACTCTGCAGATTTCAAAGCCCTGTCGAAATCATCGAGAACGGGCAAAAGCGCCACCATAACTTCAGCACTGGCTGATTTTAACAACTCCAGCCGCTCTCTTTGTGTTCGCTTCTTATAATTATCAAATTCAGAATAAATCCGGAGAAATTTGTCGCGTGTTTCTGCCAATTCCGACTGCAGTTTCTCTATTTCAGATTGGCCTGGGAGAGCGGACGAAGGCGTTATTTCCGGCGATATTTCAAGTGAAAAGGGCTCTCCTGCCGCCTTTACTTCCTCATTTTCATGATGTTCTTCCATGGTATGCTTATCCTGGCTCATGTTCTTTTTATTAAAAGGTCCTTTGATATTGAATTTCATGTGTTAGTTTGTCAAATACTTTGCCACCGGCTTTTAAAAGCCAAATTGGCAGGCAAAATTAAAAAAACGGCAGAACCCCGAGGGAGTTACTGCCGTTTCAACATGTTATATTTAAAAGTCTTATTTCAGTTTCTCAAGAGCCGCATCAAGTGCCGGTCCCCTTAAATTTTTTCCTACAATAACCCCATTCTGATCAACCAGATAACTTGCTGGAATTGAATTGACGCCGTAAATTTGTGCAGGTTTTGACTGCCAGCCTCCGAGGTCACTCACATGATATTCCCATGATAAATTATCCATTTTAATGGCCTTCATCCAGGCTTCTTTGTTCTGATCGAGGGAAACGCTGTAAATGGTAAATCCTTTTGCGCCCTTGAATTTGGTGTCTTTATATTTAGTGTAAGCAGCTACGAGGTTAGGATTTTCCATCCGGCAGGGGCCGCACCAGGACGCCCAGAAATCAAGTAGCACAATTTTTCCTTTTAAGGAGGATAGTGCGATGGTTTTACCTTCAGGACTGGTGTATGCCAGATCGATAGCTTTATCACCTATGTTTGTTCCGGTAGGAAGTGTCTGGTAAACAAATCCGAAAGTCATGGTTGCTAAACCAGCGATAAGCAACATAATATTAAGGCGTTTCATCATTATTTTGTGAGTTTTTATAACGGATTTAGGTTTACAAATATAATACCACTTTTGAATTTAGCTATACTCTTTTAATATTGGCTCCTATTTTATTCAGACGTTCATCGATCCGTTGGTAGCCGCGGTCGATTTGTTCAATATTATGAATAACACTTTTGCCTTCTGCAGATAACGCTGCAATAAGAAGTGCCACTCCGGCCCTGATATCAGGTGAAGTCATTTGAATGCCACGTAGCGGATGTTTGCGGTTTAAACCAATTACGGTAGCCCGGTGAGGGTCGCATAAAATAATCTGCGCTCCCATATCAATCAATTTATCAACAAAAAACAGTCGCGATTCAAACATTTTCTGATGAATCAAAACCGTTCCATTTGCCTGGGTGGCGGTTACGAGAACAATACTGAGCAGATCGGGAGTAAAGCCGGGCCAGATAGCATCGGCAATAGTTAAAATGGAACCATCAATAAAAGTATCCATTTCATAATGTTCCTGAGAAGGAATAAAAATATCATCTCCCCGGAATTCCATTTCAATACCTAACCGTCGGAAAACATTAGGTATGATTCCCAGATGTTCAATGCCTGCATTTTTAATGGTAATTTCAGATGCCGTCATGGCAGCCAGTCCAATAAAGCTTCCGATTTCAATCATGTCAGGCAACATTCTGTGACTGCACCCTCCCAAACCTTCCACGCCTTCTATTGTGAGCATGTTAGAACCAATACCGCTGATTTTTGCTCCCATATTATTCAGCATTTTGCATAACTGCTGAATGTAGGGTTCACAAGCGGCATTGTAGATGGTGGTTGTTCCCTGGGCAAGAACAGCTGCCATTACGATGTTGGCTGTTCCGGTTACGGAAGCTTCATCGAGGAGCATAAAAGCCCCTTTCAGCTGTTTGGATTCCACTTTATAAAATTCATCCTTGCTGTTAAAATCAAATTTTGCACCCAGGTTCATGAACCCAATAAAATGGGTATCGAGTCTACGGCGCCCGATTTTATCTCCACCGGGTTTTGGTATGTGTGCTTTTCCAAATCGTGCAAGCAACGGTCCCACAATCATGATAGAACCCCGTAGAGCAGCAGCCTGTTTGGCAAAGTCAACGGTTTCAAGAAAATCAAGGTTGATATTTCCGGCCTGGAACTCAATAATTCCTTCACCTTTCCGGGTAAGCCGAACGCCCATGTTGGCCAAAAGCTCAATCAGTTTGTTTACGTCTCGAATATCCGGGATGTTGCTGATCGTGACCGGCTCGGCAGTGAGAAGCACGGCACAGATGATTTGTAAAGCCTCATTTTTGGCTCCTTGCGGGATGATCTCCCCTTTGAGCCGTGTGCCCCCTCTGACTTCAAAACTATTTCCCATATAATTGATCAACCCTTCCTGAAATTTTTTCCATTGCCATTATTAGGCATCCTGGCGCGTGTGCGTTGCTGACGTGCCGGCACCTTTTTCGCCACCGACTTGTTGGGAATTTCTACGGGCTGTTGCAATTTGATATCTTCGTTAACCTGAAGTTTACCTGCTGAAAGAATTTTCAGATGACCAAAAATAACCTCATCGGTTACCGAATCTTTATTCCAGTTCACATACAGCATTTTCATAAAGTTGGCCAGGTTGACTACGATTTGCTCCTTCATGGGGCTGTCTTCCATGACCGTAATTTCCTTAATCATTTGTTCGATAATTGATCCGTAATGTTTCCACCGGATGTCATGCGAAGGATATGGCACTTGTCGTGGTTTTACCCGATATGTTAGTGCAGTGGGTTTATCATAAGGGGAATCAACATCCAGTTTAAAATCGGAAATGATGAAAAGATGATCCCACAGTTTGTGTTTAAAATCGGTGATATCACGCAAATGCGGATTTAATTGTCCCATCACATTCACAATAGCCATGGCGATTTTATTCCGCTCTTCCCGGTCTTCAAGGCTGATGGCATAATCGATGAGTTTCTGAATGTGCCGTCCATATTCAGGTATAAGCAACCTGGTCCGGCCGGAATTGTATTCCATGTTCAAAGCAATAGGGTTTTTAATTTTTAACAAATTTAGTGGTTTATTCAATGTAAAGCTACCTTACTATCCGGAGTTTGGCATATTTCAAAAGCAGTTGTTTGTTTCCGTGTCCGGGAAAAGCTACTGTTGCCTTAATATCAGGCGAATTACCTTCAATCAATACTACTTTGCCGGTTCCGAATTTCTGGTGCTCCACTTCCATACCGGCTTCAATATTAAGCGGATCATCGGCCTCGAAAGGCAATCCCTCAACCGCTACAGAAGCGGTTTTTAATCTGGAAACGCTTTTAAAATTTCCACCCGGAGTTACCACTTTGACTTCAGCCTGTGCGGAAGGGGCTGCAAAAGAATTTCGTCTTCCGAAATCCGACCAGTTGCGCTGGCGGTCTGATTCATTCACCCGTGTGACCAATGCTGTTTGATCATTAATAAATTCAGGATTGATTTCTGCAATGAAACGGCTGGGTTCACAACTTATCAGGTTTCCCCACTTATAACGGCTGACCGCATACGAAAGCGTAAGTTGTGTTTCAGCTCTTGTAATGGCAACATAAAACAAACGCCGCTCTTCTTCCAGATCAGCCCGTGATTGCAATGCCATTTGACTGGGAAAAAGATTTTCTTCCAGTCCCACAACATAAATATATTTAAACTCCAATCCTTTTGCTGCGTGTATTGTCATTAAGGAAACGGTATCATCGTCATTGGTATCGGTTTCCTTATCGGTCACAAGTGCTATATCCTGTAAAAATACATCAAGGGTGCGCAATGATTCATCGGCTTCCAGCTCTGCGGAAGGGGCGGGTAGTGCAGAGGTGCCTTTTTCCGTAAACTCTTTAATACCATTTAATAATTCCTGGAGGTTTTCATAATGACTGATTCCTTCAGGTGATTTATCAGCATACAATTCCTTAAGTAAACCTGTTGACATGGCAATATGACTGGCCATATCAAAAGCATTTTTTGTTTTAAGCATAACTGAAAAACTTCTGATCATACTTACGAAATCACCAATGCGTGCACGCGTTGCGGCATTGATGCCGGTTTCAATGGCATTGATTCGTTCCAGCACCTTCCACAAGCTAATGTTCTCCTGGTCAGCAGCGACAATAATTTTATCAAGAGTTGTTTTGCCAATTTCCCTTTTGGGATAATTGATAATCCGCTTTAAGGCTTCTTCATCATCCGGATTCACCGTCAGGCGGAAATAGGCAAGCAGGTCTTTAATTTCCTTACGTGCATAAAACGACAACCCGCCATAAATCCTGTAGGGAATGGATTTTCGGCGAAGGGCTTCTTCCATCGATCGAGACTGTGCATTGGTACGATAAAGGATAGCAATGTCTTTATTCAATGCCTGGTGATTCATTTTGTCCTGAAAAATGGAATTGGCCACCATATTTCCCTCTTCATTATCACTCAAGCCTTTAATGAGCCGGATCAGTTCGCCATTGTGATTATCGGTCCAGACAGATTTTTTTAACTGGTTCCTGTTATTTGATATAACACTGTTGGCAGCCTCAACAATAGTTTTGGTAGAGCGGTAATTTTGTTCCAGTTTAAAAGTTTTCAAATCCGGGTAATCACTTTCAAAACTAAGTATGTTCTGAATATTGGCCCCCCTGAAAGCATAAATACTTTGAGCATCATCGCCAACTACGCAGATGTTCTCATAACGGGCAGCGAGTTTCCTAACAATTAAATATTGTGCGTAATTAGTATCCTGAAACTCATCAACAAGAATGTAACGGAATTTATTCTGGTACTTGTCGAGCACCTCCGGAAAATCACGCAACAAAAGGTATGTATTGAAAAGCAGATCATCAAAATCCATTGCACCGGCTTTGAAACTGCGCTTCTGATATAACTCGTACAGCAATCCAATATGAGGTTTACCGGCAATTTTATCATCACTCACCAGTTCCGCATTTTCCTGGTAATCTTTCCATGAATATAAATTATTCTTTGCGGATGAAATTCGGTTATAGACCAGGCCTACCTTATAAATTTTATCATCCAGCCCTTGCTCTTTTACAATTTCACGGATCAGGCTTTTTGAGTCATCGGTATCATAAATAGTAAAAGCTGAAGGATAGCCGAGACGGGGTGCTTCCACACGAAGAATTTTTGCAAAAACCGAGTGAAAAGTTCCCATCCACAAATTTCTTGCTTCATCACCTGCTACTTGGGCAATGCGCCGTTTCATTTCCCGGGCAGCTTTGTTGGTAAAGGTTAGCGACAGGATGTTAAACGGATCGATGCCGTTTTTCATCATATGAACAATACGATGGACCAAAACGCGGGTTTTGCCGGATCCGGCACCGGCTATGATCATCACAGGACCCTCCGTGCAGAGAACTGCATCGCGCTGGGATTGGTTAAGTTGTTTTAAGTATTGATCCATTCAACAGTGTGAAAAACGTTTTTACGGGGATTTGTCAAAGTTAAGGCTTTTTGGGTAATTTGCTTTCTCATTATTATACAAATAACCATGAAAAAGTTTTTCCATATTACCTTGATACCATGATTTTTCAGCCAATTTTTGCACAAAACGGAAATATGATTTCCAATGCAACTCATTTTTGGAAATACTTTTAACCAAGCCATTCCGCCGGGTAATCATGAAACTGTTCTTTCTGATAAATAACTGTTTAATGGGGATAATTTAAATTTGAAAGCCGTCAATTTTATATTTGAGTAAATTTGCAACCAAACCCAAATCAGATCATGAAACAATATCACGATTTACTCAACCATGTTATGGATCATGGCGTTGATAAAAAAGACCGTACCGGGACTGGAACACGGAGTGTTTTCGGATACCAGATGCGTTTTGACCTGGAAGATGGATTTCCTTTGCTGACCACGAAAAAAGTTCACATGAAATCCATCATTCATGAACTGCTTTGGTTTCTGAAAGGTTCGACAAATATAAAATACCTGACTGATAACGGTGTTACTATCTGGAATGAATGGGCCGATGAAAACGGAAACCTGGGTCCCGTTTATGGTTACCAATGGCGTTCCTGGCCAACCCCGGAGGGCGGGCAAGTGGACCAGATTTCAAACCTCATTCAACAAATAAAAACCAATCCTGATTCCCGCCGTTTGCTTGTGAACGCATGGAATGTAGGTATGATTCAGAATATGGCACTCCCACCCTGTCACATCCTCTTCCAGTTTTATGTTGCAGATGGAAAGTTATCCTGCCAGTTGTATCAGCGAAGTGCCGACCTCTTTTTAGGTGTGCCTTTTAATATTGCTTCTTATGCATTGCTGACACTCATGATGGCGCAGGTGTGTAACCTGAAACCCGGTGAATTTATACACACCTTTGGGGATGTTCATATTTATAACAATCACTTCGAACAGGTTAAATTGCAACTCAGCCGTAACTTCAGACCACTGCCGGCATTACGAATGAATCCGCTGGTAAAAGATTTGTATGAGTTTAAGTATGAAGATTTTTTTCTTTCAAATTATGATCCGCATCCTGGAATCAAGGCAGCGGTGGCAGTTTAGGATATACCGATCAGTACACAAATAAAGAAATGCGGATCAGAATCAAATTATGAAAATTTCAATTATAGTTGCCTTTGATGAAGAACGGCTGATAGGAAGAGATAATAAATTACCCTGGCACCTGCCAGCGGACCTGAAACATTTTAAAACCATTACCATGGGTCATCATATGATAATGGGAAGAAAAACATATGAATCAATTGGCAAACCCTTGCCGGGAAGAGTATCGGTGGTCATTTCACGTCAAAAGGATCTGCAGATAGCAGGTTGTATTGTTGTGAATTCGATGGAAGCTGCGCTGGAAAAATGTACAGGACAGGAAGAAGTTTTTATTATTGGCGGAGCACAGATTTTCAATACTGCTCTTTCACTTGCGTCGGACCTCTATATCACAAAAATCCATTATCGCTTTGGAGGTGACACTTACTTTCCCGAAATTGCAGAGGGTACGTGGAAGGAAGTTTCTAATGAATACAGGAACGCTGATGATAAAAATGAATGGGATTATTCTTTTATTAAATATTCCCGGGAAAATTAATGCGAAAAACCGGGAAATAATATTCAGCCGGTTTTCAGCACTACAAAAATATTTAAGCTACTTTTAGTTTACTTATACTGGATTTGTTGACTTTTTCAACAGCATATTTCAGCGTCACCCTTACATTAGATTCTTTATTTGCCGAAGGAGTTTCGAACATCAGGTCAAGCATGATGGCCTCACAGATGGAACGAAGTCCGCGTGCACCCAGTTTAAATTCGATTGCCTTTTCTACAATAAAATCAAGCACATCATCATCAAACTTAATTTTTACATTCTCCATTTCAAACAGCTTCTCATACTGTCGTATAAGCGCATTTTTAGGAACGGTAAGAATGGATTTAAGTGTGGCTCTGTCGAGAGGCATTAAATGTGTGACCACCGGCAACCGACCAATAAGTTCCGGGATTAAACCAAATGCTTTTAAATCAACAGGTGAAATATATTGCATCAGGTTTTCCTTATCAATCTCAGCGATGTCTCTGCCTGTAGCAAATCCGATTGCTGATGTTTGCATCCTGCGAGCAATGATACGCTCAATGCCATCGAAAGCTCCCCCGCAGATAAAAAGAATGTTTTGAGTGTTAACAGAAATCATTTTTTGCTCCGGGTGTTTCCTGCCACCCTGGGGTGGAACATTCACTATTGTATTTTCAAGCATCTTTAAAAGACCTTGTTGAACACCTTCGCCTGAAACATCTCTTGTGATGGATGGATTATCCGATTTACGGGCAATTTTGTCAATCTCATCGATGTAAACGATTCCGCGTTCAGCGGCAGCCACATCATAATCGGCAGCTTGCAGCAAGCGAGTCAGCACACTTTCAACATCTTCACCCACATAACCGGCTTCCGTCAAAACGGTAGCATCAGCGATACAAAAAGGCACTTTCAGCATTCGTGCAATACTTCTTGCCAAAAGTGTTTTTCCCGTACCTGTTTCACCTACCAGAATGATATTTGATTTCTCAATTTCAACATCCTCTTTTTGCTTGGAGCGGTAGATTAATCTTTTGTAGTGATTGTAAACAGCAACGGATATAACTTTCTTTGCTTCATCCTGCCCGATAACGTACTGATCGAGAAATTCCTTGACCTCAATTGGCTTGAGCAACTGAATGCTGGCAGTGATTGACGATTTTAGTTTTTCAGACGACTCTTCATTAACAATTTGTTGCGCTTGTGTAATGCATTGATCACAAATATGACCTGACATGCCTGCAATAAGCACGTTGGTGGCGCTTTTATCGCGTCCACAAAAAGAACATTTTATATCCTTACCTGTTTTCAAATTCAGTGTGTTGATACTTTGTAATTACTTGGCAGTATTTTTATTTTTCAGCAATACCTCATCAATCATGCCGTATGCTTTGGATTCTTCTGCAGTCATCCAGTAATCGCGGTCAGAGTTATTCCAAACATCATCATAAGATTTACCGGAATGAACTGAAATTATTTCATACAGTTCCTTTTTTAGCTTTTGAATTTCACGTGCTGTGATTTCAATATCAGATGCCTGACCTTCAGCTCCACCCATTGGCTGGTGAATCATAATACGTGCATGCTTAAGTGCAGTACGCTTACCTTTTGTTCCTGCACACATTAAAACTGCCGCCATAGACGCAGCCATACCTGTACAAATAGTTGCCACATCCGGCCCTATGTATTGCATAGTATCATAAATTCCTAATCCTGCATACACACTTCCACCCGGGCTGTTAACATAAATCTGAATATCTTTTTTTGCATCAGCTGATTCAAGAAATAGCAATTGTGCCTGAATAATATTGGCAACATAGTCATTAATCGGAACGCCCATAAAAATTATACGATCCATCATAAGGCGTGAAAACACATCCATGGTGGCAACATTTAACTGACGCTCTTCAATAATTGTAGGGGAAATATAATTTCCATAAACAGAATTGATGTAGTTGCCCACATGCATGCTGCTCATGCCTTTGTGCTTTACTGCATATTTTTCAAATTCTTTCCCGAAGTCCATAAGATGATTTTTAAGTTTATGAATGTAAAGTTGGTTAATTTATTTTAATAAACGAAAGCAGTTTAATGATGGTGATGATTTTTAACAATGTTAACAAACTCATCATATTTAACCGGCTTATGGTTGGTTTTAACTATTGATTTCAGATAGTTAAACACCTTCCGGTCAGAAAGGGTTTCAATTATACGTTCCACAGACTCTCTTTTTTCAAGGTACCTCTTAATCAGGCTTTCCATAATTTCCTCGTTCAGGCCGGCTGCATACCCCGAAAACTGGTGCAAAATGTACTGACGTGCCATTTCATTGATCTCTTCCTTTGAGATTTGCATATTCTGGGCACGGAATATCTTGTTTTCAATTAGTCGCATTTTCATGCCTCTTGCATACCCGGGGTAGTCTTTTTCAACCTGTTCCCCTGTTAATGGCTTCTCGACAGCAGTCTGTAGCCATTTCTGCAAAAAGGAATCGGGGAGTTTCAGATCCAGCTCCTGGAGCAAATGATCTTCCAGGTCGTGTTTGAGTTTCACATCACTCTCCTGAGTGTACATCCCCTTAATTTCAGCCCTCACTTTCTCCTTAAAATCCGCTTCTGATGTAACGGTACCTTCTCCATAAATCTTGTCAAAAAATTCCTGGTTCATATCGGCTCCCTCAACATGGTTAATGGTATCGATTGTATACTGGAAATCAGAGGTGATTTGTGCAATTTTTTCTACCGGCTGATTCAGCATGTGACCGATTTCGTCCTGGTCGCCGTTAAAGGCTTTCAGGAGGTTCATAACCACTACATCTCCTTTTTTCAGCCCTGTTAATTGTTGTTTAACAGCAGGATCTTTTACTGATGCAACTGATAATGTAGAACGACTGGTTAAACCACCTTCGCGTAAAACACCTTCATTGTCGAGTTCAGCAAAATCACCGTAAAAAATGGAATTTTCATCAGAGACTTCAGGATTGGAGAATTTACCATATTTTCTGCGGATATCCTCCACGTATTGGTCCACCTTTGCCTCATCCACTTCAATATCATAATAATCAAAAGTTTTAACAGGAGGCAGCGTAATATCGAATTGAGGAGCCAGCCCGATTTCGAATTTAAATTCAAATTCACCCGGCTCATCCCAATTGTTAATACTGTCGTTAGAAGGCTGAGGAATGGGGCTTCCCAACAAATCCAATTTTGATTCGGTAATAAAATTTTCGAGTGATCCGGAAATAATCTTATTCAATTCCTCGATCAATAATGCCTTTCCATAACGTTTTTTAACCAGGCCAACCGGTACATGGCCCGGACGAAAGCCAGGAAGATTCATTGTTTTCTGAAATTTCTTCAACTCAGCCTCAAACTGCGGGTTATAATCTGCAGGGGAAAGATTAATTTTTATGACTTCATTAAGCGTCCCAACCTCTTCTCTGGTAATGTTCATGTGTTATGCTGAAATTAAATATTGCTGTAAATGTTTTTAATAAGTAATGACTTATAAATGAAGCTATTAATGCAGAAAGAAAATTTCATAAAAAGACTTTCCGCGAAAAATAGGGTGCAAAATTAGGTGTTTTTGCTGGAAAAGCCATGCTTAAAAGATATTTTACTGATTTCTAGCTGGATAAGTCAATTTTTTCTTTAAGGAAAAGCATTGGCTCATTGTTAATGCATTTGCTGTCGCAAAACAAACTGGGAGTAACTATAATCATGGGTATCGATAACTTTCACCCCTCGTGCTTTTTCGATTTCCAAAATATCTGTGCCCGGCCCGGGATAAATAATTAATCGAATGCCTTTTTGGGTTCCGGAAAATTCGATTCGGTCTTCCCCTTCCATGGCGAAAAGGTTAATCGTTGAAGTTTCACTACTGCTAAAAATCCTCGAGTATAATAAAGTTTCGGCCAGGTTGTCATCGCCCTGCTGGTAAATCTCCACTAATGTTTCCTTTCTGTTCAATCGTTTTATTCTGTAAATTTCATTTTCATTACTGCCAAAGATGCTGGCATGATTAAAAATAAGTTTATAAAGCTCTTCACCAACATCCGGAAACTGGTCCCTTCTTGATTTCAAATGACGGATGTACTTTTCTCCTTCCTGCCGGTAAATTTCTATCGGTAATTGAGAAACGGCCTGTTCAATAATACTATCGGTGATACTGTTCCTAAATTCATAAACAATGGCATCCCACCTGGATTTTGACAATGACGTCAATATCATTTTACTCAGCATTTCACCAACGACATGCAAATTTTTTACATTCCGGATTTTCTTGTTGAAGGTGACTGTTTTTGGAATCATTAACAAGGAAATTTTATTGATCAGCCCGTCATTAAATTTATAAAACGCATGATCCCTGTCTCTTGGAATGGGCTGAAAATATTTCTTTCCTCCGCTATCACATACGGCCCACCGGTATTGATCTTCGTGCCGACTCCAGTCACCTATCAGTAAATCAAGTAAACGGGTTCTAAGAAAAAGTTCGGCATCGGTAACGCTGTTATTATCATTCAATCGTTTGTTTAAATAATATTCAGAGCCCACAACTTTTTCTGCATAATTAAATAATGCTGTTTGCGACCATGATTCATCGGGTCGTTCTTCAATCAACATTACAATTGTGCTGTCATCACTCCGGAAATTTTTATCAACGTTGCTTTCTCCTTCAATTGCAAATAAACGCGGGCGTGAATGCAAAACACCGGCTGCTTTAGCAAGTGGAGGAACCATTAATGGTCCGTAAGGATGATTGGCCGACATCAAATCACTAAATATAATAGCCGCTATGGAATGACGCAGGTGTTCCGGCAATGCTTTAGTAAGATCTTTTTTCACTGACCGGGCTACATATTGCCGCCCGAGAGAATCCGCTAAACGAATATTAAATGTTTCTCTACTTCCCCCTTCGCGGAGAATTGTAAAACCAGATTCTTCAAAATTCAAAGTTTTAATTTTAACAGGAGTACTCCACAGATTGCGATAATGTTTACCTAAAAAAAATCGATGCACCATACCTTTTTTAAGGTCAGCATTTACAGCTACAACAAGAGAATCATTGGCAGGTACCTGTTGTCCGAGAGTAAAACTCCAATAAAAAATTATAAAAAAAGAACTGACCAGAATTCTCTTCATGGGATCGTTTTGAAAGACGATAGGTGTTCAAAAACTATACCTTAAAATTTAAACAGACAGGAAAAGAATGAATTAAATAATCCAACAGAAAAAAAAGGACCATATGAAACGGTGTTCATAAGGTCCTTATGAGTGCGCATGGAGGGACTCGAACCCCCACGCCGTGAGGCACCAGATCCTAAGTCTGGCGCGGCTACCAATTACGCCACATGCGCAAATTCTACTGTTTTAATAATGCCCGGTTTTCTGCACAGGTAGTGATACTCAACCTCAATCCGGGACGTATAATCTTTTTCAGATGTGCAAAAATAGGGAAAAATTGACCTGATGCAGCAGAAACAAGTTTGTTGTAATATATTAAAATTCAAATATTTAGTTTTATTTAAATGTTAATGCAATGTGGAATCCGTAACTTTGAAGGATGATAACGATTGATCCCAAAGAAATAAAAACCGGGCAACTTCACGCTCATATGTTAAGTGCCATTGCTCCACGTCCCATAGCTTTTGCAAGCACCATTGATAAGAAAGGCAATCCTAATCTCAGTCCGTTTAGTTTTTTCAATGCATTTGGATCCAATCCTGCTACCCTCATTTTTAGCCCTGCCAGGAGAGTGCGTGACAATACCATTAAACACACACTGGAAAATATTTATGAGATCATGGAAGTGGTTATTAATGTTGTCACCTATGATATGGTTCAGCAGGCATCACTTGCCAGTTGTGAATACCCAAAGGGAGTTAGTGAATTCGAAAAGGCCGGTTTTACGATACTCCCCTCTGTTGTGGTGAAGCCTTTCCGTGTAAAAGAATCACCTGTACAATTTGAATGTAAAGTAAAACAGGTAATAGAAACCGGTCATGAAGGTGGTGCAGGTAATCTGGTGATATGTGAAATTTTGCTGATGCATATCAGCGAAGATATTTTGAATGATAAGGGGCTTATTGATCAGCATAAGATTGATCTGGTTGCAAGGTGCGGCCAAAACTGGTATTGTCGTGCATCAGGAAATGCGCTTTTTGAAGTTCCAAAACCAAATTTAAAATTAGGAATCGGCTATGATAATATCCCGGTTGAAATCAGAAATAGTGAAGTACTTACCGGAAATGATTTAGGGCAACTTGGAAATGTAGAATCCCTTCCTACTCCCGAGGAAATAAAAATTTTTGAGCAGATGCCTGAAATTCAGGAGCTGCAATCCGTGCTGAATTCGGATCCAACCAACTCACTTCTCGCAATTCATCTTGCGGCGAAAGCATTGATAAAAGACGGTAAAACGGATGAGGCCTGGAAGCTGTTATTGAAAGAGTGGTAACTTTATCTGAATCCATTTTGGTAGTGCTTTTTATTATTGAAAACTTTAAAATTGCGGTGGTAAAAGTTTTCAATAAATGATAAAGCTTTACCAGTTACATTAAACCCTGCTCCCCATTCCTTCTTTTGCATCAATAGCATCGCGCAAGCCGTTACCCAGCCAGGTAAAAGCAAGAACCATAATCATAATGGCAAGACCGGGATATACTGCCAGGTAAGCGGCATCCACTATTATATACCCATAATTTTCCTTGATCATCATACCCCATGAAGGAGTAGGCGGTTGGGCTCCCATTCCCAGGAAGCTGAGGCCTGCCTCCAACAAAATTGCGGAAGCAAAGTTGGAAGCAGCAATCACGATAACGGGGCTGAGGATGTTTGGTAACACATGTTTCAGAATGATCCGGGTGTTGGTATAACCGAGGGCACGGCCTGCTTCAACAAATTCCATTTCCCTCAGACTAAAGATCTGACCCCGCACCACTCTGGCCACCTCCACCCACATAGTGAGTCCCACAGCAATAAAAACCTGGGCGAAACCCTTACCCAGCGCCATTGTAATGGCAATCACCAGCAAAAGGGTAGGAATGGACCACACCACGTTAATGAGCCACATGATCACATCGTCCGTCCGGCCCCGGAAAAAACCGGCTAATGCCCCCAGAAAGATTCCAATGATCAGAGAAATAACCACGGCTATTAAACCTACTGCCATGGAAACACGTGTTCCTGCAAGGATTCTGCTGAACAGGTCACGCCCGAAACGGTCGGTTCCAAGAAAAAATGTTTTACTGACAATTCTTTCATTCAACAATTTGTTTCGTATATCCCGAACAGTTAGTTCCTTAGTTTCGCCATGAATATTTGTTAATGATATCAAATTTCCCTTGACCGAAAATGAATCAGAGCCTGAAAAGGCTTTCGCCAGATGGTATTTAGTAATTCCTGAATGTAAATCGGCGTCACCTGTAAATTCCCGAAGCACCAGTGAATCATTTTCAACCCAGAAAGTATCTATCGGTATATTTTTATATAGCGGATTTTTTCCATAAAATATCTGACTCCAAAAATTCTGGCGATCCTGTTTCACTGCAACCGGCATTTGCACTACCGTTACCGAACTACCCGGCTTCAGGGTACTCAGCGAAAGATTCATTTCGTTGGCATCGGGTGTATTATCGGGAATAATCAGGTAGCTGAAAATTGAAACCAGTGTTGCCAAAATAATTACAACCAGCCCTGCCATTGCAGGTTTATTCTTTCGTAATCTCATCCAGACTACAGCAGCAGGTGATACAGGTTTATTATTCATTGGTTTCCCCGGATACGGAATATTCTCTTCCTTTCCATGAGTATTTTACTTTGCCTGATGCTCCAAAAATTCCCACTAAGGAATATAGCGGATACATAAGCACAGCCGGTAAAAATAACAATAAAAGTTTTTGTTGCCGTGCGAAACGTGTGATAAGGAAAAGGAAAATAAAATCAGCGGTTGCTTTGATTAACCAGATCATCAATACATTTTGCCAGGTTATAATATGTAAAAATCCAAGGGGAATTAAAAGTAATAATAATAAGTTAACTAAAACCATAACAATCCCGGTTCGCTTAATATACCCTTCTTTGTAAAACTGAACTTTTGAAGCCCATCGCTTTCGTTGAGCAATTAATTGTTGGAAATCCTGAACAGGTTTCGAGGTGACAATACTTCCTGACCGATTATTAAAAACCACTTTTCCGGTTCGTGCCATGGCCAGCATCAGGAACGTATCATCCCCGGAGGATAAAGCACCACCATAGTTGTAACCTCCTGACTTTTCAAATTCTGATTTCAAGAAACACAAATTTGCACCATTGCACATCAATGGTTTTTGCAGCATCACCGAAGCGGCCCCGGTACCTGACAAACTAAGAAATTCAAGTGCCTGGAATTTATCCATAAAAGTAGTTCCGGGATCCAGCCTGACAAATCCGGTAATCATGGATGCACCTGTTAAATGGTAGCATGCGACGAAGGTACTTACCCACTCGTTTGACATGGTACAATCAGCGTCGGTAGTAAGAATTAACTCTCCGGAAGCAAGTTTGATGGCTCTTTCGAGGGCTCCTTTTTTTCCCTGACGATCTCCTGCCATGGCTTCAACCAGACGAAACAATTGGTGATCAACCGTATTTTGTTGCAAGAAGGCTTTGACAATTTTACAGGTGGCATCTTCAGAAAAATCATCACTGATAATAATTTCCAGATTGGGATAATTCTGAGCGTTGAGAACATGCAGGCAATTGGTGATAACTTGTTCCTCATTCCTCACAGCTATAATAACTGTAATTTTAATTGCGTTCTTCGCATTGCTATTGGGTTTGGGAAGTTGGTATAATAACCAGGCAAAAATCCATCTAACTACCATCAGGAAATATACTGCTGCCATTAACAAGGAATAGTAGAATAAAAAATTGCCGGCTATCCCCATAAAATCATTTGTTAAACCTAAAATAAAAAGCTGCCAGGGCACCTATTAATGCAGGGATTACCAGATTGATTATCCAAACTACCGAAGAAGCTGCCAGGATTCCGGAATTATTTCCGCTATAAGCGGAAAAAAAGAAAAGTGCTACAGAACCCCTAATTGTTAATTCTGAAAGTGCGACACTCGGTACGATTGCCATAACCAGGTACATCATTGAAATAGCTTTCAAGGAATCTTGCCATGGGATCAAAATTTCGAACCAATTGAGCATTAAAATAAACTGGATGGAAAACACTATGTACCGGAAAGCAGACAATATGGATAATTTCATCAAGGTTCCGGTTGTATATTTCTCAAAAACCTCCATATACAATAACAATTTTCTTAATGCAGAAAATTGTTTAGCCATCCTTGTAATTCCCGGGATACGGAAATAAATGTATACTGCTACAATCATACCCGTTATAACCAGTATAATAAAAATGCGTTCAATAAATGCATCCTCAACATACAATGCCATGGAAGCCATTAATCCCAATCCGCCCGCGAGCACCGTTATTAGCAATTGATTCATACTCCCGATTACGGAGGCTATTGCAGCTTTAACCCGTACTCCCTGCTCGAGGTGTAAAACTCTTCCGGCAAATTCGCCAATCCTGTTAGGTGTGAGAATACTCACTGTTACGCCACTCATTACCGAGCGGAAACAACGTATCCAGTTGGTTGGGCTTATGTATTCAAGCAACAGCTTCCACTTTACCGTTTCAAGTAACCAGTTTACCCCCATTAACATGACGACAGCAATAAACCCCCACATTTTAACAGGATCTTTAATGGAATGGTTGAAGGTGTGAAACAAATCCTCCAAATCATCGCGTGCATTCACTTTCCTGAAAATGAACCATACCGAAATTGCGGAAATAATAGCTTTTAGAAAAACTATACCAACTTTTTTTGCAACAGGGCTCATCAAAATTTAATAGTAAACATGTTAACAATGTTAGAAAAAAAAATCGTGTGAATGATGGCGGTTATGTAACTTTGAAAATTAAGCATGGAAGCCAACAAAATTATTATGGGCATTGACCCCGGAACCAACATCATGGGTTATGGGATTATTGAACTTCAAGGCTCCTTACTTAAGCTTTTGGCTGCAGGGGTGATTGATCTGACCAAACTGGAGGATCATCATCTTAAACTTAAAAAGATTTTTGAAAGAACTATAGGTCTCATTGAAGAATATCATCCCGATGAAATGGCTATTGAAGCGCCCTTTTTCGGAAAGAATGTGCAATCAATGTTAAAGCTGGGAAGAGCCCAGGGTGTAGCCATAGCAGCGGGTTTATCACGATCGTTGCCGGTATTTGAGTATTCCCCAAAAAAAATAAAACTGGCCATTACCGGCAATGGAAATGCTTCAAAAGAACAGGTGGCTGCCATGCTGCAAACTGTTCTGGGGTTTAAAGAAATGCCGCGTTTTCTGGATGCTACTGACGGATTAGCTGCAGCAGTGTGTCATCACTACCAGGGAAAGAAAATAGTGAGTACAACCAGCTATTCAGGTTGGAAATCTTTTCTTACAGAAAATCCTTCACGGAAATTGTAACAGATCGTTCAGAACTTAATTTCAGCCCGTATTTTTTCAGCTGTTTCTTCCATCAATTCCGTGGGAAGCGACAATTTAGGAAGCGAAAAATTAATATCCGACATGGTATTTAATGGGATCAGATGTATGTGTGCATGCGGTACTTCGAGCCCGATAACTGCCACACCAATACGAATGCAGGGGACAGCCCTTCGCAAACCGGTAGCTACTTGTTTAGCAAATACCATCATCGCTGTATATTCTTCATCCTCCAGATCAAAAATATAATCTACTTCCTGTTTTGGAATAACCAGCGTATGACCTTTTACCAATGGATTCACATCCAGGAAAGCGAGAAAGCGATCATTTTCCGCAACTTTATAAGCAGTTATTTCACCATTAACGATCTTTGTAAATACAGTAGCCATTTTAACGTGAAATTTCAATAATCTCAAACTTCATTATTCCATTAGGCACTTCAATATCAACTATTTCTCCTGGCTTTTTCCCAAGCAAGCCTTTTCCAATAGGTGAAGATACCGAAATTTTTCCCGATTTCAGATCCGCTTCATTTTCGGTAACCAGGGTATAAGTCATTTCAGCTTTATTGGCTACATTTTTTATTTTCACTCTTGATAAAACCGACACTTTAGAGGTATCAATTTTAGATTCATCAATAATGCGTGCGGTACTTAATACATCTTCCAGTTTTGAAATTTTTAGTTCCAGCAAACCCTGGGCATCTTTAGCTGCATCATATTCTGCATTTTCAGAAAGATCTCCCTTATCTCTGGCTTCAGCAATCTGGCGCGAAATACTCGGACGCTCAATGGTTTTCAGATGAATCAGTTCATCCTGCAATTTTTTCAGGCCTGCTTCTGTAAAATAGTTCACCTGTGACATGATTTTAAATTTTAAAACGGTTTTACTAAACTAAATAAAATAAAAGAAGACCCTTGGGTAAGGGTCCTCTCTCAATGGGACAAAAATAAATATAATTTTTTAAAGCATCAGCCGGAGGCCGATTCCATGACTACCTTCAAAAAATTCAGTTGACCTGTAAGAATAGTCAATACCAAATTTCTTTCCGCCTTTTCCTAACGGAAGATCTACAGAGATACCTCCATTAAGACCTGTAAGAGCTGTCAGACGATCTTCATCACTTCCAAGGTCTTCTTCAGAAAGGTACCCGAATCGTAGTCCAAGCAATTCTTTAAACGCATACTCTAGTCCGATACCGAACTGATCATAGGTATATGAATTGGAAGTAAAGGAACCTGCAGCAGTAATGCGATGCAATTCCGCCAGTTTAAAGTCATAACTCACTCCGATATTTACCAGGGAAGGCAATTCATAGGTAGCGGTTCTGGATTCAATTGTTTGCTGGTAGGTAGTAGCCACCGGAGGGTTACCGCGGAAAGCCAGACCATCACCTGAATATTTCATTGGTGTTCCAACATTTTTCAAGGAGATTCCAAATTTCAGGTTGTCTTTTGCTTCATTAAAGCCGGTGACATATTGAATACCTGCATCGAAAGCAACTCCTTGTGCTTTAACATCGGAAGCCGATTCAGAAATAATTCTTACCGTGATGCCTCCATAAATTGAGTTGGAGAACGATTTTGCATAAGACAATCCGAGATTGATAAACTGTGGTGAGTAATCTCCAACACCTCCTTCGGGCAGATCAGTTGTGGTAATTTGGATATCACCAAAGCTCATCGACATTACAGTTAATGCCAGTACACCGGTTTCTCCTACTTTTTGAGCGAGACCGACAGAATTTATTTTTACATCTGCGCCTTTCAGCCATTCAGTAAAGCTGTAATTGATGTCGGTTTTCTTTACGAAAGCAAGACCGGCCACGTTGTTAAACTGGCTTTCGATGCCCCTGACATTGGCTATGTTAATACCACCCCAACCGGAGCTGCGGGTCCATGGATTAATCAACAGTTCTGTAGCTCCTGCCTGACCGGCACGATCTTCATTGCCAGCCATAACCGGGCTAACGGCTGTAAGTAAGCCTGCCGTAAGAAAGCTGTAAATTATAGGTCTAATCATTTGGTTCATATATTGGTTGGTTTACAGTGGTTCGAATGAGGTTTTTTGAATTAGAATGTATCAAGGTCAATCGGTCTGATCATACCGAACCATTTCAATGTTTTTTCACCAACACCCGGAGCTTCCACATGAATCAGATACATACCACTAGCGATAGGAATACCTTTTTGATTTTTAAGATCCCAATCAAGAGAAGTGTCCTCATTTCTTGTTGCAGGGTTGTAAACTTCCCCTGTTGAATTGTCTGATTCCACATCTCTAATAAAACGTCTGATCAGTGTTCCATTCATGGTAAATATGGAAATCGTACACTGGGAAGGAAGGTTGGTAACCTTTATCCGGTTATCCAGCTGACTGGTTTCATAAGAAGAGAATGCGTAATAAGGATTTGGAACTACATTTACCAGATCAAGAGCGGATTTCGCAGCTTCCGAGTTATTCAGATTATTTTTAAGATCCCCTGTTCCGAAAGTATACAGCGGGTTAAAATCATTTGCTGGAGCAACGGTGGTTACAGTTCCTGCACCTGTAAACGCAGGAGCGGTGGCTACACCTGTGAAGGTACTTCCAACATTGTTATAAGTTGTACCATTATAAGTAACCGGTGTAGAAGCAACATAGTAGAGCGTTCCGTCAATAATCGGATCATTGTTCTTAAGTACCGGAGAGGTTGCATAAGTCCTATAAGTCCTGGCAACACGGATCCTGACTGTAACGTCAGACGGAATTGAAGCCGGGAAGTTTTTATTTGGATGACTCAGGTTCAGGTACTCTGAAGAAATCATTGGAAGACTCGCATACATGGCATCTTTCCAAACATTACGTTTATCAGTCAGGTTACCAGTTTTGAGTCGCTCGTAAATGAATTTACCTTCATCATACATTGGAACATCAGCTACTGGATTATCACCATTGTGTCCGAATACATAAACAAAATGCATACCTCCGAACACCGGCTCAGGAGGAGTTACTCCTGGCAGGAACCGTGTGGCTGTTGGATTCCAGATCATATCCGTTCCATTCTCATCTGAGAATGCAGAATTTTCACCAAAAGCAATATTTAAACGCTCACCGGTTTCAAGATTCACGGCATAACCGGGGAACCAACTCATACTTGAGTCAGCTGTAGTATTATCACCAGGCAATCCGTTTTTGCCGATAGAAGCATCTTTTCTAAGATCAAATGCTTTTGCGTTACCCTCTGTACCGATACCGGTGGTACCACCACCAATTTCCACAACAGCCGCGCGTGTCCACATACTCTGATCACTGGTGATGATGATGTCAACACTGGCGATTGCAGTCTTGGCAACAGTAGAAGGAGACAATGCAATTTGTGCTTCTGCAATATTTGAGAATTTAGGGCCTGGATAATCCTTAGCGGTCAGCTTATAAGGAGCCCATGTTCCGCCCACAAGATTTTCATATACTTGTTCATCATCCTGTCCTGCATAAATTCCTCCGGTACCGGAGCGAATCCAGTCTTGAGGATCGGGAGCAGGAGTTGCAGCATCAATATCCTTAATTGAATTTAACCAGGCAAGATCCGAATCGGCATATTCAATTGATGATGTTAACAAACCATTATCAACTGCACCTGCTTTTCCAGCTTCAATTACTTTACTAATAGTAACTGCAAGTCCCCATTCAGGAATTACCTGCTCGTTAGGGATTTCAATTGATCTCTCAGAAAACACCACATAATTCTCATCATAATTCGTGATCTTCCATCGTGATGAATCGGCAACGCCATCAAATCGGGTTTCAAAACTCAGGTCTCTGATTAATGATGGATCGTAAACTATAATATCTAAAGGACCTCTTCCATTCCTATACTCAGGTTGAGGAATGCGATAGGGAGGAGTTCTAAGTGCTTCCTTATAATCATAAAGGAAATCCAGGATCATTCCACCATTCCCCTGACCTTCGATACGCTTGATTTTCGGACCTGAACCATAATCAGAACCAAATACCTGTCCGGAATTTTCAACCAGTGGTATGTGTGGAATAGCAGTATAGGTTCTGATGTTCTTTCTTCCCGCAAGGAAAGGTTTCTTCTGACCATCCAATGCAGCAGGATCGTTGGGATCATATTTTTTATACTGGTTGTAGGCATAAGAAACAACAGTGTAATAATAAGTTTTATGATTGATCAGTGCAGTATTTCCTGTAGCAAATAAATCCTGGGTTACTACATAAGTATGCTGTATTCCCTTATCGGCACCATTCACCATTTCAACCGGAACGTTTGCACTTAATGCTGGGTCAAAATTGAAGTTAACCAGCTGGCCAACGCCATCTTTGATATCAGATTGATAGAGCAACCTGATTCTGTCAGGATTTCCGATATCATTTGTTGTTGCAGACGCATCTTTCAACTGGTAGATCTGGTATCCCTGGAAATCAAAAAATGCAAGTGAATCAGGTACACCAACAATGGTAGGATCCTGCTGGCTGTATAATTCAGTATTCTCAGTATTGTAGTTCTGCAGGGAGAAGATGAATTTTTTATCGAGTTCCCTGATAGCAAGATTCGGAGCATCGGGTCCGTCAATCAGTTTAAAGCAATTGTCAAACAATGCCTGTGCTTTATCATCTGCAAGGCGAACCAATTCTACTGAGGCATTAGGCCCACCCTGTTGAGCACGTGCCCAAACAACACCTGTGGTGATATAGTTAACTGCACCTGGCATTAAAGTAAAGGTACCCGCTGACTGGAGGAATCGACGATCTTCAGGAGGATTACCTGCTGTAAATTCAGACCATTCTCCAAGTATAGGGAAGTTAATAGGATCAGTTGTTCCCGGGAACATGAAATCACATACCGGTGAACCGGGATCACGTCCGTTACCTCCATAGGTAATCGGTTGATTATCCAGCCAGATTCCCCTGAGGTAATTGTAGAAGTCGGCGAAACCATTCGGGTTACCGATTGGTGAATTGTTCACGTTGTTATAGTAAACGAATTTCGACATGATGATTTGCTCACCGAGAACATCATCATCAAAAGTTAAAGTTACACCAGCAGAATCCAGGAAAGTACAATCAGTACAACCATCACGATCGTTATCAATTCCGTCATTCAGATCAGCAATGGGCCCCTGGAAGAAATCTACACCAATAGCAGGAGGATTCAAACCATATCCGATTCCGGTTTCATCATCGGCATCACCATTATAGCAAAATCCTAAACCTCTTGGTACATCGCAACCAACATAATCATCAACCGCGTTTCCAAGATCCGGATCCACCCACTGTCCAAAATAAGTTTGGGTAAGTGTTAGACTGGAGCGATTAATAATTTGGTACTTATAAAAAGTCATGTTGTTAATTTCATCATTGGTTTTGAATCCAAATGCCTGAGCACGGATTTCAAGACCAATAGGATCTGAGCTGGTTTCAGTGTGAGCATTACCAACATC
The DNA here is from genome assembly GCA_030855635.1 of Bacteroidota bacterium. Classification (GTDB taxonomy): domain Bacteria; phylum Bacteroidota; class Bacteroidia; order AKYH767-A; family OLB10; genus JADKJB01. Next base: position 97,105 of record JALYQW010000068.1, read on the forward strand.
ATTGAACACCCACCAGATTGTTTTATCTCCAAAAAGATATTCATTACAAACAGTTTGTGGTGTACCCGGTATCACTGGATAATCTCCTTGCAGGTTATATCCGGGATAATCACCATCCCTGAAATCATAAGTACCATCATTATTTACATCCACAAAAGGAGCCAGATAAGTTCCCTGGTTGTAAGATGGATTACCATTACCCGGCCAGCTTTCTATATCATTTTTAATTTGCAGGTAATCAGGATTGGAGGTTTCACCGGCAACGAAAGCCAAAACTCCATCTTTGGTTATTTTCCAATGTCTGTCATAGGCCTGGCACTGATCAGGCGAAATATTAACTGTGGAGGTGTCAATAGGTCCGCCCCAGAAATCGATACCTGTTTGACGATAGGTTTGTGCAGCAACCTTAACCTGGCCACCGGCATCAATTCCACCAATCCAGAGTGCCCCGGCAAACAGCGAATGCTTACCGGTTCCTATCGGAATTTCATATTTCGGGTTTGATAAATCCCAGAACATATCACCACCGACAAGAATGGTGGTACGCACATTATTAATATCAAGATCGGCCTGAGCAGTGGTCGCGTTACAATCAGCAGCAGTAATAGCTTGCCCTTTGTTAGAGTTGCCGGTAACGCCCACATTTTCTTTAGCTATCGCAATATTTCCGATAAAAAGGAGAATGGCGACAGCTAAGAAAAAATTTGTGATTTTAAAGCGCTTCATCATATTTTGTTATTTTAATTTCTGTGATTATTACTAATTAAAAGTCAATCTTAACACCTAACCTTGCTCTTCTTGGAAGACTGTAGTTGGCAGGATTATTCACTTTAATGTTATACTGATCCACGAATGCTTCAGGATCTGTTTGCAATGGAATTACTGACTGTCCGGTAGCAGATGCTAAATACCCGTCGTCGTCGGCGTTTCCGGTATAACGGTAAACATCGATTATGTTTTTAGTATCAAATACATTCATCACCTGGATATACACATTCAGATAAGTTTCTTTCGCATTTTCTGATTTTCCGAACTTCAATTTGAAATCCCTATCCAGTTTCAAATCGATACGGTATTGCCAGGGTAATCTGGAACCATTGATTTCACCATCAAGCAGTCCGGAGCTAGCCTGCTGCAAACCGATGTTATTAGCTTGTGTAGTTACATCACGTTGACGACTATAAGGAGTTCCTGAGCCGGCTCTGAAAATTACATTCAGACCTGTGTTAGCGAGTATTTGTGTATTCTTAATCATGGGACCATTGTAATCTTTTCCATCAGCATAGCGATAATCAAAGGATACAGTGATAGCATGACGCTGATCAAAATCAAGAGGTGCGATAGTTCTCAGATTGGGCTGACCGTTTTGTAATAATTTATTGGATGTATTATCTCCCGAACCGGTACCATCGGCAAACTGCAGCGTATAGCTGGCAGTAAGACGAACATTTCCGGTTCTTCTAAGGTCATAGGAAAGTGATAATCCTTTTACAGTTCCAAAGTCAATATTGTCATAGGTAAGATATTCTTTAGGATAAGCAAAGTTCACTTTCGTTTGCTGGATCATATCACGCAACTCACGGTAGAAACCTGAAATGGTGATTGCAGAACTTTTTGAAAGTGTTTGTTTGAAACCTAATTCATAATCAGTGGTACGTTCTGGTTTCAAATTAGGGTTATTCAGAATGGCACCCTGTGATTCGATGAAATAATAATCGACAGGACGATTTTTTAACCTGTTTGGTGGGCGCTGTGTTAAAACATCGTAGTGAGCAAAGAACAATGCTTCATCAGAAATCGGGAATGAGAATGCAACCCTTGGCATCACAGTTATAGCCGGCTCATAATCTTTAAAGCTGTCACCGGGTTTGAAGGCTTCTGTTTGAACTCCGTTCTGGGCAAGCGAAGGATTCACCAGCCAGGGCGCAACTTCGCCACCTGATAATTGTGCAAGTACGTTGGGATTAGCAACCTCAACACCATTGGCATCATACCAGGTATCTTCATCGCGGTAACCAATGATATCTCCTTCATCAGGCGATGCAACATCACTAACATACACGATAAAATCTTCTCCGATGTTAGCGGGGCGATCTTGATCAACTTCACCTGCAGTTCTTGCAGGATAGAGCAGGTATTTATCACGTAATACTTTTTGATTGGCATCAAAACGGTCAACACGAACACCCACGTTGAATATAAGATCATTAATTGCAAATTTATCCTGGATATAACCTGCCATGTAAATCGGTTCGAAGGCACCAACAGGGCGGGTGAAGTTTCCGTTAGCATCACGTGCTGTCCAGAAATCATCAAAGGAAGGAGAACCGCTTTGTTTTTCACCTGTATAATCATAGCCACCATATAAGATGATGTTATTACCGGAGTTCAGTAGTTCATCTGCAGTGAACAGATCCAGTGTCAAAAGACTCCTGTCAAGGTTATCAATATCCACATAATCAGTAAGACCAACATTGGAGTAACCTGCATCTGCCAGTTTGGTGCGGATGTTTTCAAAGAATCCGGGAAGATTATCACCTGAATACTTCCTGTTATAATTAATAGTAGTTGAATTAACGTAGAGCGGATTATCAAGATCCAGCTCCCGGTTATTCTCATTACCTCTCAGGAACATAAAATCCCACAGGGTTACCGGTAAAATAATGTATTCTCTGTCGGTACGCTGTTCGTATTCAAATCCTGCGGAAATTGCATGATCTTTCACATCAGCCGAAACCTGTGCGGATATACGGAACTGCGTGTTTTCACTTATCTGGTAACGGTTGAATGTCCTTCCGGGACTATTATATAATGAATACGTATTTCGAGGAAGATCGCCATTCAGAAGACCTCCATTTGACTGGATCTGAAATACGTTTTGAAAATTTCCTGCTGGGCTTCCGGAAACCAGGTCGAAATACTGGTCAGTATATGCTTGTGTCAGCGGATTTACGCCACCACCGGAATAGAGCACAAGAGAATCACCGGGAAGCGCATTTTGTGCGAACAGGATTCCGGATCCGTCTGGATGAAAAAATTCAAAGGTAGTGTCTCCCAGAATTGGGTCCACGGTAAAAGCTTCACGGTACGACAACTGCTTATTTTTAATGGTATTAAACTTACCAATATAGCCATAATCGAAATAATTATCTTCATGATCTTCATCCTGGAGAATGATTTTTTCGCTATTATAATCAACCTGAATGGAATAGAAAGCATTTTTAATTACAGAAGCACTTCCCTCAGTACCGACATTGGAACCTCCTAATTTCTGTGTTACTCGTCCGAACACCCTCCAGGTGTCATTGATCCTGTTGGCGTTGTTATCATAATTATACAAAGAGTTGTTAAAACTAAAGTCATTCCTGTTGTTGTGATCATAGGAACCACCAAAAGTCAGAGTAACATTATCCAGCGGCTGTATGTCAATTTTACCTGATAAACGATATCCTGCAGATTCAACGTTTTGTTTTGCTTTGATTTTCTCGAAATCGCTGTCGGTGAGATACTCTGTTTTAGGTCTGAAAACGGTTCCGCCTGAAACTTCTGTATTCAACGGATTTCTTTTGATATCATCAAAAATCTCATCCTTTACTTTATACATACCTATTGCAGAAGGATCGGGATCTTTTTCAATCTGGTACTCACCTGAGAAGAAAAATCCGACAATCGTACGGTCTATTTTTCCATTGGCATCTTTCTTTGACCAGATCGGACCTGACAAATTGGCTCCAACCAGGTTGTATCCATATTTATCAAACAATTCGGAAGTTACGAATTCAACACCACCAAAAAATTCTTTAGAAGGACCACGGGTTGTGATATTGATGATACCACCGGTAGCATCACCATATTGTGCAGGCACACCACCTGTAACTACTGTAATTTGTTCAATACCGGCCTGTGGAATGGAAGTAGAACCTCTTACTTTGATACCATCAATATAATAATCGGTAGCATCGGAACGGGATCCTCTTACGTTCACATCGTCTCCTTCATCCTCCTGGTAAACACCGGCAGTTGTTGAGGCGATTGACTTAACATCACGGGTTGGGGCTACCTTTATCTCTTCCTGCGTTACCGTAGTCTGAGTGGAGGGGTTTCCTTTATCAATAATAGGGTTTTTGTAAGAAGTTACTTCCACAGCGGTAATATCCACTGCTCCTTTGGTCATCAACAGATCCTGGAATGTAATTTTATCTGTTGAAACCAAAACTCCGGTAACTTCGGCACCAGTATAACCTACGAAGGAGGCCTTCAGGCTATATCTTCCTGGTTGTAGGGGCTTGATGGTAAAATTTCCATCAAAATCCGTTTGTGCTCCACCGGCCTGACTGCCATTGATCTCCACGACAACGTTCGCGAAGGGTAAGGGCTCTTTGGTGTTTTTATCCAACACCTTACCTTTAATAGATCCCGTTTGAGCGAACGCCGCCACTCCGGAAGCAATTATAAAAGCAGCTGTTATTAGGTAAATTTTTCTCAGCATAGTGTTAATTTTATGTTAGGTTTTTAATATTTTTCAATGAGGTGGGTAAAAGTAGGAATATTTAAAAGTATAATCCAAACATTATTTCAATTTTTACAGTTTATTGACTTCCCTGCACATTAAGTGACTAACTATAAGGTCTTTTAAGTACTTCTGCCCATATAATTCCCTGTCTGGCATCGGTAGTGAGAAGGGCTGTTAACAGGGCATTTGGTTGTTCGGTTTGTATTTCTTGTTCTTCAAATTGTACAACTTTTGATGGTTTTACGGATCCGCCTTCAGCCCTTTGAAAAACCGGTGATGTTGGTCGGGAGCGGGATGCCAGGGGTTGCCTTCGCATGGGTTGCCGTTGTGGCAATGGTTGGCGTTCCAAAATGGGTCGGGCCGGGACAGAGCTTTGTTTCTCAACTACTTTACCTGGTTTGGGAAGGGTACGGCGGGCTGGAGCAGGTTGCGGTTTCGGCCAGTTTTCCTGGATGACTTCAGCGGGTGGTTTTGAAGGATCCCTTTTCCTTGCGGCATCGTTGATTTTCTTATAATTATTGTATATCACCCATATGATGGCGACTACAATATATAACACTACTTTCAGATCATCCATATTTCAGCGGTGCAATAATACAAATATCTGATTTTAATTGGGGCTTTTCATAAATAACACTTTTTCTTTCAGAAACCTGACAAAACATTCAGTATCAAGCCTTAAATTTCATTTCTGAAAATGGTGGCATTATACTCCACAAAAGCAATGCCTGTTGTTTACAATTCATTTGCCTGATTATCAATTCTATTTAAGGTTTTCTTTCCTGTAACGTTCCATTATTCTATATTTGACTACCGGAGATAGCGGTGGAAAATCTATTTTTGCACTCCCATTTCAAAAATCTTCATCATTTATTTGCTTAACTGGTCATGCGTCTTACTACTCTCGAAATAAAAGGCTTTAAAAGTTTCGGTGACAAGGTCACCATTCACTTCGACAAAGGTGTTACTGCCGTTGTAGGCCCGAACGGTTCGGGTAAATCCAATGTTGTGGATGCAATCCGCTGGGTGCTTGGCGAACAAAAAACACGCATGCTTCGCTCCGAAAAAATGGAGAACATAATTTTTAATGGCACAAAAAACCGCAAGCCTGCTAATCTTGCTGAAGTTCACCTGACATTTGAAAATAATAAAGGTATCCTTCCAACAGAATATACAACGGTTTGTATCAGCAGGAGATTGTATCGCACCGGTGAGAGTGAATACCTGTTGAATGGAATTACTTGTAGGTTAAAAGACATCACTGATTTGTTTCTTGATACAGGAATCGGATCCGACAGTTACGCAATCATTGAGTTAAAAATGATTGATGAAATTCTTAATGATAAAAATAACACTATTAAATTTCTGCTTGAAGAAGCAGCGGGGATATCAAAATACAAAATCCGGAAAAAACAAACTTATCATAAACTCGAAGAAACCGATGCCGACCTGAACCGGGTGAATGATTTACTTTTTGAGATTGAAAAGAGTTTAAAACAACTGGAATCACAAGCTAAGAAAACTCAAAAGTTTTACCGTTTAAAAGATGAATATAAAGAGGTAAGCATGGCCTATTCTTTATATGCCGTAAGGGAATTCAGTCAAAGCCTGCATGATCTTCAGAAGAAAGAAGAAACAGTAAGCGATGAAAAACTGCAATATCATGTTGACCTGGATGTAATTGAGGCCAATATACAGAAACTCAAAACAGAGAGTCTGGAAAAAGAAAAATCACTTTCATTGGTACAAAAGGAATTGAATGAAATCATCCTTCAGATTACCAAAGGCGAAAACGAAAATAAAAACATTCAAGACCGCATAGGATTTCTTCATGAGAAACAAAATCAGTTACGTCATCAGAATGACACTGATGAAACTACAATCACTGAACTGAATGAAAGTATCAGCCAGCTTTCACAGGAAAAAACTGCTGAAGAAACATCTTTAAAAAGCCTGGAATCACAACTGGCAGAGATGAAACACAATGTGGAGGAAAACAAGCATCTTTATGAATCCTCCATTCATGAACTGAAAGAACTGGGTCAGCAATTGCATGACATCCGACAGGAAATAAATAAATATGAAACACAGGTTGCCGTCAGGCAGGCGCGTTCCAATTCTATCAGAGAGGAAATGCAGCGCTTGAATGACCAAGTGAAATCAAATGAAGAAAAACTTGCATTACTTAATCAGGAAATTGATTTGCAGGTACCTCAGCATGCTAAATTGCAATCGGATGCAGTTGAAGCAAAAAAGATCTGGGAAAACGCTGAAGTAAATTTGCGAGACATGGAAAATCGTCTTAGGACGATGAACCAGGAACTCGCGGAGGAGAAACGGAAATGTGATATTAAAACAAATGAACATGATCTGACACGGTCACTCATAGAACGGATGGAGGGATTTCCTGAATCGATCAAGTACCTGAAAGGTCAGAGTTCAAAATTTAATCACGCTCCTCTGGTTTCTGAAGTTATCAGTTGTGAAGATGAATACAAAAACGCAATTGAAAATTATCTGGAACCCTACCTCAACTATTTTATTGTTTCAACAACTCAGGAAGCATGGGAAGCGCTGCAGTTGTTAAATGATTCTTCAAAAGGAAGAGCACATTTCTTTGTGCTCGATAACCTTAGAGATGTCCGATCAACATCAGGATCTCCACTACCGGGTTGCAGGCATGCGTTATCACTCACTGATTTCGACGCCACTTATTCGAAGTTGATTGAACATTTATTGGGAAATGTATACATCCTTGAAAATTCAGATGATATCAACAACCTGGATACTTCGGCTTTTGAAGGTGGTTACATTATTCTTTCCAAGAACGGTCGTTTTCTTCGTCAGCGTTACACCATGAGCGGAGGTTCACTCGGTATGGGAGACGGAAAACGAACGGGTAAACAAAAGAACCTTCAACAACTCTCTGACCAGATTAAAGTTCACCAGGAGTCCATTGAAAATCTTCAATCTCAAATCAGCATTGCCGAAAAAGAACTGAATGCACAGAGAGAGTTATTTTCAAATTCAGGTAAAAATGTAAACCGTCTGGAAAATGAAGCGGCACGCGCAGGCGGACAGGTGAACACGCTAAATAACAACCGGGATTTTCTTACTTCTGCAATTGAATATACCCGCACTACGGGCAACCAGTTAAATGAAGAACTAAATTCACTTGCCAATCCAGGCGACCACCCCCAGGTGCAAGAAGGTTTTTCTATAGAATCCCAGAAAAGTGAATTGCAACAATTGCTGGATCAGCAAAAAGTAAAGCAGGAGTTTTCAAATGATCTGCAGCGTCATGTCAATGACATGACAAATGCATTCAATCAAAAAAATATCCAGTTCTTCCAGCAACAAAATAAATTACAAAATATTTCCCGCGATATAAGTTTCAAAACCAACCAGGTTAACAATCTTACCAAAAGCCGGGAAGAGCATTTACTGGAACTCGAAGGAATTTCGGCGCAACTGCAAACCCTCCAGGAAAATTCCACACAGGCGGAAGCGTTATTTTCGGGATTGAGTGAAAAGAAAACCGAAATCGAAGTTGTTGTGAGAACGCAGGAAGATGATTATTATAAATCGAAAGGGGAAATAGACCGGGAGGAAAAACTTATTTCTGATAAAAGAAAGCAAAAGGAACATTCCGATTTACTTATACGGGAAATCCACAATCAGATCAATGATCTGAAGCTAAAAATGACCTCGCTGAAAGAAAGGCTCAGTATTGAATTTAATATCATACTGGAGGAAATCATGGATCAGGAACCAAATCCTGAATTAAATCCTGATGATCTTAAGGCGCGATCAGAAAAACTCAAAAGCCAATTATCAGATTTCGGACCCATTAATCCGATGGCACTTGAGTCATTTAAAGAAATTAAAGAAAGACATGATTTTATAGTCAAGGAACAAAATGACCTGAAAGAAGCAAAAGAGTCGCTGTTAAAAACAATTGCTGAAATCGACAACACCGCGAAGGAAAAATTCATGGATGCGTATCATGCCGTTCGTGAAAATTTTATTCACGTGTTCCGATCGTTGTTTTCTGAGGAGGATAATTGCGATCTGATTCTTACGGATCTTGCCAATCCGCTCGATTCGGATGTTCAGATCATAGCTCAGCCTAAAGGTAAAAAACCGTTGTCCATCCACCAGTTGTCGGGAGGAGAAAAAACACTGACCGCTACGGCGTTGTTGTTTGGAATTTATCTCCTGAAACCATCTCCGTTCTGTATTTTTGATGAGGTTGATGCTCCTCTCGATGATTCAAACATCGACAAATTCAATAAGATCATTAAAAAGTTTTCGGCTGATTCCCAGTTCATCATTATCACTCACAATAAGAAAACGATGTCTGCTACAGATATTATGTATGGCATCACTATGGTTGAGCAGGGGGTGACGCAGGTTGTACCTGTTGATCTAAGAGAATATGCTTAAAAGACTAACGAAAGGCCTTCGAAATCCGTTGAAAAAAGCCAGAGCGGCGTGATACATAAGCGGTTCCTTTCTTCTTGTTTTTCTTCATGCGCTTACGGGTTTGTTTTTCCTGCAATTTCATGTGACGTTTTTGTCCTTTGATCTCCGCCTTTTTGAAATCCTGTGCACGCTGTTCTTTTTTCAGCTCTGCTTTTTTTTGTTTTTTAGTAGGTTTTGGATCATC
>JALYQW010000083.1 GCA_030855635.1 Bacteroidota bacterium
CCGGAATAATCATCAGGTTCCCAATATTGGTTTTTAATGCTGATAGGAACGGTATCTTCCACCACTGAAAAGCTACCCAATGTACGGGTTTTAAAATGAACCCATCCTTTATCAAAAGTACACCGGATTCCCTGTAAATTACCGGTTGAATCAATTTTCACAACTACTAACCTGGAGAGGTCATACATTTTTTTAGTATCGGTCTTAATGGATACACTCACTGCATCATGGACAGCAGCTCCCAAAGGACCAATGGTCACAACGGGTGAAAGCAGAGTCACATTTTTCAGATTCTTCAATTTAGCGCTATGCAATAGCACAACATCTTCATAAAAACTTGTCTTTGACAATTCAATTCGGTAATTGTTTTCTGTTATTTTTTTAGACTCACCATACAACCAGGTTGTGCCTTTTGGTTTGTCGGAAATTGAATTTTTATGCGGGCCCTGACGGATGATCATCGAGAATTCAGTCATGTTTCCTGCGGTATCTTCTATCCGGATTTTTAAAGTATGTTTTAAAATATCCTCCAGGTAAATCATTCCCTGGTCATCAGTCATAAATGACAATCGATTTCCTTTTAAAAGATGACACAACCGTATTCTGCGTCCTGTTTCCAAATAGTAGGCATAATCGATTGCAGCATTTATCATCCGTGTTTCATCGAATGAAAAACTGTCGATTCTTGTGGTTAGCAGTAAGGAATCATCAAGATACAAGCTATAAGCACGTATGTCGAGGTGGTTGCTTTCATTACCAGATTGATCAAGGGATTCAAAACCTGTGAAAATGAGCGGGCCGGTAATAAATATGGAATCCGCGATACCCGGAATTGAAGGATTAATGAGTTGTTTTTCTGAACCCGCTAGTCCTCCTGCAGGTCCAGGCCGGTAGATTGCAAATTGGAGTAATTGGGGAGGAATGGTATCATAAATTGTATACCCTGCCAGTTCGGGGTTAAAAGGTTTTTCGGAACCGCTATGCCGGGTTTCAAAATGCAGGTGTGGACCTTCTGAAGATCCGGTATTTCCTGAAAATCCTATCACTTTTCCCATGTGAATGGGAAATGCACCCGAATCCGGAAAAATTTCCACTTCATAATCGCGTGAGACTTCCTGAAGGTTCCTGATAGTATCTTCCAGTGCGGGGTAAAAAACCCGCAAATGCGCATAAACCGTGACTACGCTGTTTGGATGGGAAATATAAACAGCCTTTCCATACCCACCCGCACTCACTTTAACACGTGATACATATCCTGCGGCAGCAGCAAGTACGGGTTTACCCTCCTTTTCGTTGGTTTTATAATCAATACCTGAGTGGAAATGATTACCCCTCAGTTCGCCGAAATTTCCGGAAATACGCAGCGAGTCAACTAAAACAGGACCCATCATCATTGACCCCACAGCAGATTGGGCATAAAGATTTTGTGGAAAACAGTAAAGAGCCAGAACAACCGGAATTAAGCAGGCCCTAAGTTTCAATTGGTAACTCCATGCTAATCGAAAAAAGCGGAAGATGTTTATAAATAAAAGTTTTGAATTCAATTGCTTGGATTAATGTTATTAAATTTCGGGATTAACTAACTTTGTCATTATTTAACCAGCCATAACGATGAATGACAACCTGGAACAGTTAAAAGAACTGAAAATTAAGGTTGAAAAATTAATAAATTTGCATGTACAGTTGGTGAAACACAACCAACAATTGCAATTACTTAACAATCAATTAATTCAGAAAGACCAACAACAACACGGCCGTATTTCTGAGTTGGAAGAGAAAATAAAAGTAATCAAATTGGCTCAACAGTTATCCGGGTCCGATCAGAATACCCGGGATATCAAGTTGAAGATCAATGAATACATTCGTGAAATTGATAAATGTCTGGGTTTAATCAATCGCTAATTGAATATGGACGAATTATCCATTAAGGTATCCATTGCGAACCGGCAGTATCCTCTAAAGATCAAAAGAGAAGATGAGGAGCGTGTCAGGAAAGCTGCAAAAATGCTTAATGACCGGTTTAAGGAATATGAGTCGAATTATTCAGGCAGTGATAAATTTGATATTATTGCCATGTGTGCCATGCAATTTGCTTCAGAATTGGTCAATACACAGGAAGAAGTTATAACGGTCACATCTGATCATACCTCTGAAATTGAAAACATAGGTAATATGATTACTGCTTGTTTAAAAGAGAATAACGTTCATTGAAAGGAAGGGTACATCACTACAGCACTAATTGCAAAGACGTCGGTAAGACGGTACTGAAAATTAGTTGATAAAACACCCGCTTAAATTCTGATCACTGTTTTAAACTCAACACAATTCAATTGGGGACAAGCTCCACGTGTCCGTAATGCAGGCCTTAACCGTTATCTCTGGTAACGGTCTCTTCCCCGGAAGGGCGATGGAAGCAAGAAAGACCAGGCATCCCCACCCATGTCGTAATGGGGTTTAAAACCTACAGAATTTAATGCGGGTTTTTAATTAGCACACAACACAACTATTTATATATAATTTTTAATCAGATCAAGGAAAATGGATGGAAACATAATTATAACAATCATTGCGGCAGTAGGCTCGCTGGTAGTAGGCGGGGTGCTTACCTGGCTGCTGATGCGCAACCAGAATATTAACCTCGAAAAAGCGGCACAGGTGAAAGCCGATGCCATAATCAAGGAAGCCGAAGTAAAAGCGGAACTGTCCAAGAAGGATAAGATGATGGAAGCGAAAGAAAAATTCTTTCAGCTGAAAACAGAACACGAACGTTCGATCACTGAGAAAGATAAAAACATACAGGCATCTGAAAACCGTATCAAGCAAAAGGAGACTACTGTTTCACAAAAAATGGAACAGGTACAGCGCAAACAATCCGAACTTGATAACCTTCAGCAAACACTGAAAGGACAATTGGAAGGTTTGGAACTCAGAAAGGATGAACTGGAGAAAATGCATCACAAGCAGGTGGTTCAGCTGGAAAAAATTTCAGGCTTATCGGTTCAGGATGCCAAAACACAATTGGTGGAAGCATTAAAAGCAGAAGCTAAAACAGAAGCACATTCCTATATCAAAGATATTATTGATGAAGCCAAACTGACAGCCAACAAGGAAGCCAAGCGAATTGTTATACAAACCATTCAGCGTGTAGCCACGGAACAGGCCATTGAAAATTCGGTAACCGTTTTTAATATCGATAATGACGACGTCAAAGGTCGCGTTATCGGTCGTGAAGGCCGTAATATCAGGGCACTTGAAGCAGCAACAGGAATCGAAATTATTGTGGATGATACACCGGAAGCCATCATTTTATCAGGCTTCGATCCAATACGTCGTGAACTCGCCCGCCTTGCACTGCACCAGTTGGTTACTGACGGCCGGATTCACCCTGCCCGCATCGAGGAAGTGGTTGCCAAAGTAAAGAAGCAGCTCGAAGAAGAAATTATTGAAACAGGTAAACGTACTACTATTGATTTAGGTATACACGGACTTGCTCCTGAACTGATCAGGATGGTAGGACGCATGAAATACCGTTCATCATACGGACAAAATTTGTTGCAGCACTCGCGAGAGGTCGCTAACCTTTGTGCTATTATGGCAACCGAACTTGGTTTAAATGTAAAACTGGCAAAACGTGCCGGTCTTTTACATGATATTGGTAAAGTACCCGATGATGAACCGGAATTACCACATGCAATATTGGGCATGAAACTGGCCGAGAAGCACAAGGAAAATGCAGAGGTCTGCAATGCTATCGGCGCACACCATGATGAGATTGAAATGACCAGCATGATCTCTCCGATCATCCAGGTTTGCGATGCCATTTCGGGAGCACGACCAGGAGCCCGTCGCGAGGTGGTGGAGCAATATATCAAACGTCTTAAAGACCTGGAAGCACTGGCGATGTCTTATAAGGGTGTTGAAAAATCCTATGCCATTCAGGCAGGACGCGAATTGCGCGTGGTGGTTGAAAGCGAAAGAGTCGATGATAAAACTGCAGAGTCAATGTCATTTGAAATCGCGCAACGTATCCAAACTGAAATGACTTATCCCGGACAAGTGAAAGTGACTGTAATAAGGGAAACCCGTTCGGTGAATTACGCAAAATAGCAGGTTCCGGTTTGCCGGTCCTTAATCAGTCGCCGATGGTAAGCAGGTTTTCACTCAAGTCGGGATTCGTTAGAAATGTCCTGACACTTTTCACAGGTTCCTCTATTGCCCAGGCGATACCGGTATTGGTTTCACCCTTATTAACCCGTCTTTATCCTGTTGAGGATTTTGCTGCACTTACCGTGATCACAACGCTGATTTCCCTCGTGGGAGTCATTGTTGCGGGACGTTATGAAGTCGCTGTAGGCCTTCCTGAAAATAACCGTGAGGCAAAGCAACTGGTTTACCTGGCAGTCATTATTTCATTTATGGTATCAGGCACCACCCTAATTTCGCTACTGTTTTTTCATGCCGTCATCGCCGACCTTCTTAACATGACAGCCTCTCCGGGCTATCTGTTTCTGGTTCCTTTCGCGGCACTCTTTTATGGTTTGATTCAGGCATTCACGTATTGGCATATACGTCAGCGGAAATACAATACCCTGGCGGCTTCAAGAATCAATCAGAGCCTTGTCAATTCAGGTCTCAGTCTTGGTTTTGCTTTTACAGGATGGGGAATTAACGGATTGATTATCGGCAACGTCTCGGGGCACTTGTCGGCGATGCTGCACTTGTTGCGAAGCAGTGTGAAAGATAAAATTCTTGATTTCAAAAAATCAGACCGTATACCTGCTGATTTGAAAGTGCTTGCCGGGAAATATTCCGATTTGCCTAAGGTTAACGGTGTGCATGCTTTTACCGATATGGCGCAATCATCATTTGTGATCTTTCTGATTTCCGGGTATTTTGGTGCAATCGCCACAGGTCTTTACGGATTAACCATTCGTATTCTGCAAGCACCGCTGAATGTAATCGGAAGTTCCGTTGCCATCGTATTTTATAAAGAAGTTGCGGAAAAAATAAACAGGAAAGAAAAAATTACAAAGCTGTTAAGAACCACCATCACTACACTGGCGTTAATTTCCTTGCCACTCTTCATAGTAATTTTCATATGGGGCCCTGAACTTTTCGGTTGGGTATTCGGTAAAGATTGGCGGGAAGCGGGAAACTTTGCAAGGATATTGTGTCCTTGGCTGTATCTGAATTTTATAGCATCGCCACTCTCGCACCTACCGGTAATTCTGAATAAGCAGCGACAATATTTTCTTTTCAGTCTTATCGGAAACATAGCTGTGATCATCAGCCTTTCACTGGGAGCCTACCTGTATGGAGATATAAGTAGTAGCCTTATATTGATAGCTATTACCCAGGCGCTATTCCAGCTCAGTATGATATGCTATTTTATACATATTGCACGGAATGCTGAGAAAACTTCAATGCATTAGATGAAAGAATCATTAAAGGAACGTATTGCGGGTTTCTTTCAGCAAACTCACAGGAAAAATTTCCTGATATATGCTTTTGGTGCTTTTTTTTTAAAAGGCCTTTCATTTTTCTTATTACCGCTTTACACCAATTTGCTTACCCCGGCAGAACTTGGAAATTATGAACTGCTGAGAAATTTCGGTTCTATCATTGAAATTGTTTTTTCTCTTGGATTACTGCAAATCATCTACGCTGAATTTTTTGAATCGCACAAAGAATCGAAAACTAAATTGCTCAGTTCCTTTTTATCTGTTTACCTGGTTATATCCACTTCCTTGTATATCTTCCTGGCAGTTGTTATGGCCTTTGCAGGATTTATTATTTTGCCCGGAATTAAATTTGCCTTAATCGCTTTGGTAATGGCAACCACGTACCTTAATTTTTTCCAGGTTTTGCTGATTACCATTTTGAAATTATCCTACCAGGCTGTTCGCGTATCTGTTTTACAGGTTGTACTGGGATGCACGAACATGGCATTGAATATTTTCCTTGTTTTTGGTTTGCGAATTGGGATTGATGGCATTCTTTCCAGCAGCTTTATCATCACGGTTTTGAGTTGTGCCTATGGAACATGGTATTTTAGAAAACAATTGGTAAATTTCCGGATCTCATTTAGCTGGCAGGAAGCAAAGTCCTACCTGGCTATCAGCATTCCTTTTATTCCCAATGTGCTTTCATTCTGGCTGATGAACAGTGCCAACCGCTGGATCTTATTAAACTATTCAGGCATCCATGAGGTGGGAATTTATTCCGCTGCCGCTCGGTTTACCGCCGTGTTCGAACCACTTTTTATGGATCCGTTTATGAGTGTTTACCTGCCTGTGGTATTCAGTAATTTCAGGGATGGAAAATACACACAAAGTTTTTTCTGGAGGATCATTATTATTCCAACAGTATTTGTTTTTTTTGGTTTTGGAATGAAATGGGTTGGAGGAATGGTAGTAGGACCCGATTTTCTGGATTCTCTCGTCCTGGTAGTACCATTGGCCTTGTCCTATTCGTTCAATCTAATTGCACAATCTTCTGGATTAATTATGGTTTACAAAAAAATGGTGCACCGGATGTTGTTTTGTGTAATCACCGGAAGTATTGTGAGTATTGTAATGAACCTTGTTTTAGTACCGCAATACGGTGCTATGGGCTCAGCAATCGGTACCATTGCCGGTAATGCCGTTTGGGCCATTCTGGTTATATCAAACGCCCTGATTATATTACGTTATCAGAATAAAGTGAACGCATGAATTCCTTAGATCAAAGCCGTGTATTGTTTCTTCGCAAATCAAACACACAAATAGGAGGTGTTGAGATGCAGATGATCCGACAGGCACGATGGCTGAAAACGCAGGGAATAGCAGATTCCGTACTAGCTACTAATGACTTGCAATCACCGCTTGCATTGTTGTTTAAAAATGAGGGTTTTGAGGTGTGGATGTGTGCCATGAACGGACCGGGTTATATGAGGAAAGCTGTACAGATGCTTCGGCCACTATTAAAAAATTCCGGAGTTAAAATATTGCAGGCACATATGTTCAGGGAAAGTATAATTTGCAGAGCTGTTAAATTCACCCATCCTAACCTCCTTCATTATTTTCGTGTTGAAACCTATATCGATTGTTCACCAATCTCCGGTTTTAAAAAGAAATTATTTCATGTGCTGGCGGCTATTACTGATAGCATGGTAGATCATTATTTTGCAAATGGCCAGCTTGCCGCAGATGAATTAATAAATCGCTCCCGCATCAAAGCTGATAAAGTGAAAGTGGTTTATAATGGTGTCGAATCCTTTGGTAAACCGGATGTTTCCCGCATCGGTTTTGACCCTGACGGTTGCCTAAGAATTATTATGGTAGCCAATCTGATCCGGGGAAAAGGTCATGAATTACTTTTCCAGGCTATTCATGAATTGAGAAAAAGTGATATTCCTATTCGTGCTTACCTTTACGGCGATGACATTGGTGAAGGCTGCAAACAACAGCTTCTTGATCTTTCCGAGAAACTTAACTTAAAGGATCGAATTGTATTTTGCGGTTTTGCAGCTAATCTCAGGGAGGAATTGGAAAAATTTCAGGTGCTGGTGCTTCCCAGCGATTCGGAAGGAACGCCGAATTGCGTTCTTGAGGCGATGAGTACCCGTAAACTGGTTGTTGTTTCTGATGCAGGAGAACTTCCCTTTATTGTTCAGGATGGAATTTCAGGCCTGGTGCATCCAAAGGGAAATCAGCAAATGCTAATGAAACATTTGCAATATGCTTATAATGGCAATTCTGATGCTATTGAATCGATGCGTGAAGCCGGATTGAATAAGTGGCGCCATGCGTTTTCACTTGATTCAATGATGTTGCAGCTAGAGCAGTTTTACATTCAAATCAAATAATGCTGTGACAAACAAAGCTGATATCGTTATAATGGCTGAACTCGATTGGGGTGGATTGCATTGCCAGAGTCATGTTATGGCTAAAGGATTCGCAAACGATGGGCACCGTGTTTTTTATATAAACAGAACACTACAACGCTGGCCCCGGTTCCGGCATTTGATGACACGGCTTCGACCGGCACCCCAGTCGGGTATACAGCCTGGAACAGAGGTGCCTGAAGGGATTGCCGTAATCAACCTGTGGGTGGGTCCGCCGGTGGCGTGGTTGCGACCTTTGAACTTTATGATGATCTGGCTCACAATGCGAAAGTATTCCATTACTGATCCGGTGATGCTGACCTATGTGCCCACTTACAACTGCTTTGATCTCATACCTATCATAAAGGCCCGGTTGATAGCGTATGTGTGTTATCATAATTTTGATGCTGATATCGTTTTACCGGATTTATTGAAATCAGAAAAGAAAATTATTGAAAGAGCAAATGTGTTATTTGCAGATTCGCGTTTTTTGGTGGAGCGCATCAAGCGACTATCAGGAGGTAAAGTTGTTCACCAGGCACCTCCCGGTGTTTATTTTGATCAGTTTTCAAAAGCGTTTCGCGGTGACGAAGTAATGACTTTGAAAAAAATCTGTTTCTTCGGAGGTGCCGGATCTCATCTTGATATTGCCACTTACAACCAGCTGTGTGAGAAATACGAAGTGCATTTTATTGCAGTTATCAGTAATGATATTAAAGATAAAATTGATCCGCGTATTATTATCTCACCGCCTGTAAAAAATCATGAACTACCTGCATTGTTGTATAGCATGGACGTGTTGACAATTTTATATGTGAATTCCCCTTACATTGATGCAGTATTGCCTGCGAAATTCTTTGAATGCATCGCAACTGGTAAACCACTCCTGGTTTCGGGTTTGCCCGAATTAAAATATTATGATGAGTGTGTTTATGATACTGAAAATGATCCCGGCAAAGCGATAACCATTCTGCAAAATCTTAAGACCACTCATACTGATGATAGAATAAAAACTCAAATGGAGGTAGGTCGTAAAGCGGATTTTAACATTCGATATCGTGAAATGGCTGATAAAATTCTTAGAAGTCATGAAAATTAAATTATTCGATAATAAAAAAATTTAAATTGTTAGATAACATCGCCACACGTCTGAGCCGCTATCCTTTATTGAAAAGGGTGATGAAATTTTTGTATCAGGTGGTGAGTTATATATTAAATTTTCATTTGCAGAAAAAGAATTGCCTATTTCCGGTGGAAAGGGTTTCTGCCCGCATGGGTGGTTTTTTCGGTTACTATGATAAATCACCTGAAAGCCCTGATGGAAAGTACTTGGTTTATCATGCTCTTTCAAATGATGATACAAGAGTGACCGTAGTACTTAAAAATATTTCGGACGGTTCTGAAAAAATCATAGCAGTGACTAAAGCTTTCAATTTGCAGGCGGGATCGCGATTGCACTGGTTGAGTAATAACTCCTTTATTTTTAATATGTACCATGAGCTGCCTGATGATTATTATAGCGTAATCTATGATGTAACCTCTGGTTTGCAAAAAAAGAATGTTGCAGCTTTATACGATACTCACAATCAAAATTATCTCTCAATAAACTTTAAGAACCTGGCATACTGTGGCTCTGAGTATGGTTATTATGCTCACAAGAAAACCGATAATGTTATTCCTGTTATAAATGCAGGTAATTTTAAGGATGATACCATACGGCCGTTAGTTGAATACGAAACAGTGAAAAGGCTGGTTCCTGCAGTCTCCGAAAGTGCAAACAAGGTACACTTCAACCATGTAATGTACAACCCAGCCGGAACTGCGTTTGTATTTATTGTGCGATGGAACGGAGCCTCCGGGAGGCAAGATGCATTATTGCACTATGCATTAAATACCGGTGTTACCAAAGTTATCAATCAGGAGATGACCAGTCATTTTTGCTGGTTGAATGATGAAACTCTTTTCGGTTATATGTGCCACGAATCGCGAAAGGGATATTATGAACTTTTTATACCGGATCGTAAATTTACTTTGTGTGATAATAAGGAACTTGCGGGGGACGGACATCCCACATATAAAAACGGTATCGTTCTTACTGATACTTATCCCGACAAGGCCAGGATGCAGCATGTTATGATCCTCAATGATCATAAAGCGTTGTTAGTGGGCAGGTTTTTTTCTCCTTTAACATTTAACGAAACAAACCGGTGCGACCTGCACCCAAGGTTTAATACAACAGGAAAGAAAATATATATTGACAGTAAACATGAAGGAACAAGGCATTTGTACTGCATAAAATTTATCCAGCCATGAACCCGTTAACTGTTACTGTTATTATTGTGGCAAGAAATGAAGCCCGGTATATTGTTTCCTGTCTGGAATCAGTTAAGAAACAATTTGATGCCGGAGATAAATGGGAACTTTTGTTGGTTGATGGGAATTCAACAGATGGTACTTTAAAGCTTGCAGCAGAATACCTGGATGCAAATTCTTTTAATTACGCAATCATCAACAACCCGGGATTGTTTTTGGCTTCAGGCTGGAACCTGGGAATCAATCATGCAAAAGGAGAGTTTGTAATTCGTCCTGATGCACATGCCCGACTTGGTAAAAATTATATCCGGATTGCCATGGGGATTCTTGAATTAAAACAAGAGGTAGCGGCGGTTGGAGGTATATTGAATACTTGTGCCACTTCAGCTACCGGAAAAATTATCAGGGAAGCATTGTCCATGAAAACAGGTGTGGGTAATTCATCGTTCCGGATAGGTGCACCGGCCGGTTATTATGATACTGTTGTGTATGGACTTTACAGGAGATCCATTTTTGATGAAGTGGGTTTGTTCAATGAAATGCTAGTCAGGCACCAGGATACTGAAATGCACAGCCGTATCAGGCAGTCAGGTAAGAAATTTTACATGGATCCTGGGATTTCGGCTGAATATTATTGCAGGGATTCTATTCGCGGATTGCTTTCACAGATGCATAATATAGGATTTTATTTTTCACATCTTGTCGAAGCAGGCGCCTTGTCCTCATTAAGCTATCGGCACAAGCTGCCTTTCCTTTTTTATGCAACGTTGTTCCTGTTATTGGCTGTGGGACTGATAATTCATCTAGCGTTTTATGTGGCGGCTGTCATCTTTATGGTTTACCTTTCGGTCATTGCTGCCGAGGCAGTTTTCAGGGCTTTTAGTAAAATGAATGGTTATATTTTGTTTACAATACTGATAATTCCTTTAATGCATGTAGCATATGCCTGGGGCACCTTTAAAGGATCGATTCGTTTGCTTAATTCGAATAAAAATGAATCTTAAAAGCAGGCTTAAATCATATGAATTTAAAGAGTGGCCCACGATGGCCGCTATTTTGTTTTTTGTTTTTATATTTCCTTATTCACAGCGAATGGCTGTAGCGGGGATGATTGTTTACTTCATTACAGCGTTAATGGGACCAAAACGTGTACCTGTTTCCATTAGAGAAGTTCCGATTTCAATTTGGGCTGTAATTATTTTTTATCTGTTGCATGTTATCAGTATGTTGTATTCAGAAAATCATGTTTACGGATTACGTGACCTTGAAACAAAAATGGGCTTGCTGTTTTTTTCATTAGCTGCAATTTATATTCCGCGAACAATAAATGAGTCAAAGTGGTTTAGTAAAATGTTTATTACATCCACTGTGCTGGCAATCGTTGTTTGTTTTGTGCATTCAGTTGCGTTGTTCCTTGAAACCAGACAAGCGCAAGTGTTCGCTTATGATTCGTTTTCATTTTTAATGCATCCTACATATTTTACGATGCTGCTTAATCTCGCTTTTCTGATTCATTTGTTCATCAACAGGCCCTTATCACTTTCCGAAAAAATTGCCTGTCAGGTAGTTTATTTCCTGATTCTTACCGCTGTTGTACTCACCAGTTCCAGGGCTGGGCTGGTTATTTTCTTTCTGACCTCATTTGCTTTCCTGATTTACATTTTTAGAAGTAATTTGAAAGTAGTCTTTAAACAGCTTTTTATTTTTACTATTTCCCTGGCTGTTTTATTTGGAGCAGTGACGCTTTCCAATCCTGAAAGCCGTTTTGGAATTTTAATGAACGAAGCATTTGGGAGAAGTCAAGCTTCGGTTAACATCGATGAGAGTAAGGTGGATATCAATCCGCTTTCACACAGGATGCAGTTATGGAAAACGGCCTGGGATCTGATTCAGAAATACCCATTGGGAACAGGAAATGGCGATGTACAGGATGTACTGGTGCAGGAATATGACCGAACCGGATTTGAAAAAGCGAGTGAAGTGAGGTACAATCCGCACAATCAGTATCTTCAGACCTGGTTAGCTATTGGCATTCCCGGATTGATCAGTTTGTTGATTGTTTTTTTTGGTAATGTAATAAAACCCCGGCGGACCCCGGTAATATATTTCTTTTTGGCAGGGGTAGTGGCGTTGAACGGGTTATTTGAGTCGGTTCTGGAAGTGCAAAGGGGAGTATTGATATTCTCATTTATTCTCATATTTTTTGCTATCCCGGCTCATGATCGGGCCAGGAAGACAAAATTTGAGAACCATTAACAGGTTCGCTAACCTTGGAAATTTGTAGTTTTACATAGTACTACTATCACACCATCTGATAAAAAATAATGATACCATTTGCGCCGCCACGGATTGACCAGGTTATAATTGATGCAGTAACTGCTACGCTTCAGTCAGGCTGGATTACAACCGGACCTCGCACCAAGTTGTTCGAGACTAAATTGACGGAATTCTGCGGTAATAAGGCTACACTTTGCCTGAACTCAGCAACAGCAGGGTTGGAAATTATGCTTCGTTGGTTTGGAGTTGGCGAAGGGGATGAAGTTATTATTCCTGCCTATACGTATGCGGCAACAGCCAATGTGGTAGTTCATTGTGGTGCAATGCCGGTGCTGGTTGATATCGGAAGTGATTTTAATATTGACTGCAATAAAATAAAAGATGCAATTACATCACGCACTAAAGTGATAATGCCTGTTGACTTTGGCGGTTACCCATGCGATTACGATGTAATAATGGATCTTGTTGCTTCTGCGGAAATCAAATCCCGTTTTCTGCCTTCTCATATAAACCAGGAAAAACTTGGCCGTATCATGGTTTTATCAGATGCGGCACATTCTTTTGGCGCAACCTATAAAGGTAAACGAACCGGTCAACTTGCTGATGTTTCAGTATTTTCTTTTCATGCCGTAAAAAATCTCACTACTGCTGAAGGAGGTGCGGTAGCGCTAAATTTACCGTTGCCATTTGATAATGTTGAAATTTATAACTACCTGTGTGTGTATACCCTGCATGGACAAAATAAAGATGCGCTTGCTAAAATGCAAAAAGGTAACTGGAAATATGATGTAGTGGAAGCCGGTTATAAGTGTAACATGACAGACATTGCCGCGGCTATTGGGCTGGTTGAGTTAGATCGGTACGAAAAGGATATGCTGGTTAAACGGAAACATATTTGTGATGCTTATAATGCATATTTCAGCAAATTAAACTGGGCTGAATTGCCACCATCCGGCGACAGCCAAACCGCAACTTCCTGTCATTTGTATCCTTTACGGATTAAAGGAATCACTGAGCATATGCGCGACACGGTTATTCAGAAGATTTTTGATAAAGATGTATCAGTCAATGTTCATTTTATCCCGTTGCCAATGCTTACCTTTTATAAAAACAAAGGGATGAAGATGACAGATTATCCGGTTTCCTTCAACATTTATTCAAGAGAAATTTCATTGCCTGTGTATTACGGACTCTCTGATGATCAAATTGCAATAGTTTGTGATGCAGTCAGCAAGTCTGTTGACGAAGTTCTTGCTGTTAAATCCACCTGATTGATTCGTAATGATCAAGAGATTATTTGACCTGTTGATTGCTGTATTAGCACTAATAATTTTGTCGGTATTTTTTTTGTTCATTGCAATCGCCGTTAAGTTATCAGGACCCGGTCCTGTTTTTTACATTCAGCGGCGGGTTGGACTTTCAGGAAAGGAATTTACAATCTATAAATTCAGGACGATGCATGTAAATGCTGAAAAGGCAGGGTTACTCACTGTAGGAGGAAGGGATAAGCGGATTACAACGATTGGATATTTTTTAAGAAAATTCAAGCTTGATGAATTGCCACAATTGTTAAATGTTATTAAAGGCGATATGAGCCTGGTTGGTCCGCGACCGGAGGTTAAAAAGTATGTTGATTTATACAACGCCAGTCAAAGGGAAGTACTCAACGTTCGCCCGGGAATTACCGATTATGCAAGTATGATTTATTCCAATGAAAATGAGTTGCTGGCAAAGACTTCAGATCCTGAACATGAATATATTCACACCATAATGCCCGCGAAACTGGAATTGAATTTAAAATATATCAGGGAAAAAAATTTAATTGTGGATATTAAAATCCTGGCACAGACAGTTGCTAAGATATTAATTTCGAATTGAGGCATTCGATCAATTCGTCGATTTCAGAAACTTTATCAGGTTGCCCCAGTTTTTGCCATGAAAAGGAGAGATTCCTCAACAGCCTGCGAATCATATCCACATTACTGCATGGCTCATAAAATATCCTGTTGTAAGTCAGGTCGAGTTTTTTCAAAAACATATCAATATCATTTTTACTGAAAATATTTCCTTTGCTGAAAGCGTTGATGTAAAACAGGATCCCGGCTTCAGGATAGGTATATTCAACGGAACTGTTTCCCCTTATGTCCTGGTAAGCCAGAATAAAATGTTCCGGAAGATTCACTCCAAAAATGGGGACATCCAGTTGTTGTGCGAGTATGGAATATATGATCGATAACAACAAAGGATTTCCTTTTTTCGACTCAAGAACGGTATTGATAAAAGAATTCTGAGGAGCATGAAAGTTGGCAGTATTCCCGGTGAAGCCATGGGTTTCGAACAATACTTTATTGAAAACAAGCACCTGTTCCTGTGGTGTCATGTGTTCATTCAATTCAAGCCAGATATCTTTCCTGATTTTATTTAATGCCGACCGGGTTTTTTCCTCTTCCAGATCAGGGTATTGGTAACGCGCAATGAGAAGAGTGCCGGTAAGAAGATCGGTTGCACCAGCTACAGCCCATTTTACCAGGTCATGCTTAAGGGTTTCAAATTGAATTTTATGAACGATCGTTTCAATTCTTTCCTGCAAAAGTGGATCAAATGCCCCACTCCAGGCTTCTTCAAGTATCGGAACAACATCTCTCCCAATTGCAACCAACTCCTCACTTATATGATTATAAATCTCATTATCAGGGTCATCCAGCAGGCGTATCATTGCCTTAACATTCTCTAAATTCACTTCGGGCATTTCTCATTTATTAATTAAGACTCTAAAATACAAAATAATCAATAATGTTCCCGGATATCAAATTCAGGTTTTTACAATTCTACGTAACATTCGGGTCAGTTTTACTTCAATAGTTTCATAAAAAATCCATGAACAAAAAATGGTCAGTGCAATTGCGAATACGAAAAGACTAATGCCATTGAGGTCCGATAGAAAAGTTGCCACGGAAATCAGAAGTGGCAAGTAGCCCAGGATAATAGGATGCAGCAGGTAAAAGGAATACGACATGTTTCCGAATTTGTCCAGAAAGGCAGGGAATTGAAATCCTTTTGTATGATAATCATTAATAAGAATACTAAAAACGAGAAACCCACAAAAAATTAAATCGAACCAAACGTTTTGCGGCAACCCGGTAAAGCCCATCATGTAAATTAAGAACAAAATAAAAGCCACTACCAACAACACAATACAGCTTATTCGGGTAAACTTTAATTTAGGAACGATGATCGCGAGTGATATTCCGAAAAGGAAGTGAAGCAGGATAGGATTTGAAATGATGTTTAAATAGGAAAATGGATAATCACTAACAATGGTATGGTGACTGGGAATTTTTCCAATTAATACAATTGGAATCACAAAAACTGTTGCGATAAACCAAATGTATAGAAACCGCATTTTGTGAATACCGAAAAACACTGATAGGGTAAAAATCAAATAAAACATCATTTCATAATTCAATGACCAGCCTACCTCAAGTGAAGGAGAAAAAATTTTACCCGCTGTCAGTCCTGCAGGAGAGAAAATAAACAAGAGAGAATTAAGCAAAGTAGTTCCATGTGTGTCAAGGTAACCATCATTGATATCGTCTGCTATGTAAATAAAAGTGCAGAGGTAATAAAGGGGAACAATGCGAATGAGGCGGTTTACAAAGAATTTTAATGCCTGCTGGTTATAATTTCCTTTAATTCGGGAAGTGGTGTGTACCATGATAAACCCGCTGATCATAAAAAATACCTGCACTCCGATTTGCCCGTTGGAAAAGAGAATTTCACTCCAGGTTTCGTTAATCAGGTAACGGAAATGAAATGCACAAACGAGCAAAGCTGCGATACCTCTCAGCGCCTGGAGATTATTAAAAATGCGCTTATCGGAGGAAACTTCCATTGATTGAAAAGATAAAGATTTTGCAGCCTGGCTGCATCAAAGTTACATGGCCTTTAGTTCGGTGACCAGTTTCGTTAGTACATCTTTTGCGTCACCAAAAAGCATGCTGGTTTTTGGATTGTAGAACAGTTCATTTTCGATGCCTGCATAACCCGCATTCATGCTGCGCTTATTGACAAGTATGTGTTCGGAATTTTCAACTTCCAGGATCGGCATTCCATAAATAGGAGAGGAAGGATCAGTTTTTGCCGCAGGGTTCACCACATCATTTGCACCAACTACCAACACCACATCAGTGGAGTTAAACTCCGGATTTACTTCTTCCATTTCCACCAGTTTACCGTAATCTACATTTGATTCAGCCAGCAAAACATTCATATGACCAGGCATTCTCCCGGCAACTGGGTGTATGGCGTATTTTACTTCAACACCCCTGGATTCAAGCAAATTTTCAAGTTCATGTATCACGTGCTGCGCCTGTGCGACGGCAAGTCCGTATCCGGGAACAATTATCACTTTTTTAGAATAATTCATCAGCACCGCCGCATCATTAACCGAAATATCCTTGATGCTTCCTGAAGCTGTGCTGGTACTTCCCGCGCTTGAGCCGCTTTCTCCAAATGCGCCAAATATTACATTCCATAACGGCCGGTTCATGGCTTTGCACATCACGATGGTAAGCAAGGTTCCTGCCGAACCCACAAGGATACCTCCGGTGAGCATAACTTTATTGTCATAAAGGAAACCACCAAAGGCCGCGGCCAGCCCGGTGAATGAATTTAAAAGGGAGATTACAACCGGCATATCGGCTCCGCCTATGGGAATTACGAAGAGAATTCCGTAAATTAATGCAGCTGCAAAAAGCGCATAAAGCAATAAGTTGTTATCAGTTCCGCTGAAAATCATATAGGCACCAAAACCAAGCACCCCGATCAATACTATTGTGTTAATAATATTATAGGAGGGAAGGCGCACCGGTTTATTCATGGTCCCATTCAGTTTCAGGAAAGCGAATACACTTCCCGAAAAGGAAACACTACCGATAATCATACCCAGGATTACAGCCATTTGCGGACCCGTGTTGCCAACGTTGTGTTGAAATTCCATCAACCCGATCAATGCTGCACAAGCTCCTCCCATACCGTTAAACATGGAAACCAGCTCAGGCATTTTAGTCATCTTGACTTTCTTGGCAGTTAACCAGCCTATAATTGTTCCAACCAGTATGGCCGCGAAAATTAGGGCCATCTTAACCGGTTCCCTTGTGGTGAGTCCTTCGTCATTCTCATATAAAAATATGGTACCCGCAATAGCAAGTGCCATACCAGCCGCTGCAATCAGGTTTCCCTTTCGTGCCGACTTGGGATGGCTCATCATTTTCAGCCCGATAATAAAAGTGACTGATGCAATAAGATAGGAAATTTCTAAAATATTCTGAATCATAAAATCAATGGTATTGCAGATGATAAAATTTAATTATCCTTATTATTTTTTCTTTTTGAACATCTCAAGCATGCGATCGGTAACCACAAATCCTCCAACCACATTCAATGTTCCCAATACCACCGCAACAAAACCAAGGGCCAGTGCTCCATAATTTTCGGCGTTTACATCGAGCATCACAATGATAGCCCCAACAATAACCACCCCGTGAATTGCATTGGCACCGCTCATCAGTGGAGTATGCAAAACGGTGGGTACTTTGCCAATGATTTCAATCCCAACAAAGATTGACAGTATGACGAAGTAAATAATTTCCTTGTTGGTTCCTATAAAATCCAAAATGGCTTCCATAAATTATAAAATATTTGATGTTTTTGATTTATACGTTTTGCGGCTGACCTGCGGGTTGTAAAGCTGGGTGCACGATGGCTCCCTTATGGGTGATCATTGATCCTTTAGTGATCTCCTCATCCATCTCCCATTTGAAACCATCCTTGGAAGCCAGGTGTAACAGCAAGGCCTGTATGTTTTTTGCATAAAGTTCACTCGCGTTCATCGGCAAAAGACTGGGAAGATTTGCTTCTCCAATAATAATTACATCATGTTTTACCACAGTTTTGTTGACTTCACTCAGCGGACAATTTCCCCCCTGTTCCACTGCCATATCTACAATTACGGAACCGGCTTTCATGTTCTTCACCATGTCTTCAGTGATCAATAGCGGCGCTTTTTTTCCAGGGATCAGCGCAGTGGTAATTACAAGATCAGCTTCAGTTACATGTTTGAAAATTAATTCCTGTTGCTTCTTTAAAAATTCTTCCGAAACGGCTTTAACATAACCGCCTTCAGTTTTTACGCTGGCATCACCGGCGACTTCAATAAACTTCCCGCCAAGGGATTCTACCTGTTCCTTGGTTTCAGGACGGATGTCGGATACCAATACAATTGCACCAAGACGTTTTGCTGTAGCAACAGCCTGCAATCCTGCAACGCCTGCACCCATAATGACCACCTTGCACGGTTTAATGGTACCTGCTGCGGTCATCATCATTGGAAATATTTTACCGAGCGCATTGGCTCCAAGTAATACAGTTTTGTAACCTGCCAGGTTGCTTTGCGAACTGAGGGCATCCATTTTTTGTGCGCGTGAAATACGTGGTATGGCATCCATAGAAAATGCAGTGATGCCGGCTTTTTCACAGGCAGTTACCAGCTCCGGATTAGTAGCAGCCCACATAAAGCTTATCAGAATGGCCTCCCGTTTCATAGTAGCAATTTCAGCAGGAGCAGGAGCGTTTACTTTTAAAATTACATCACAATCCGAATAAAGGGAGGTGGCATTAGGAGCAATGGCTGCTCCTGCTTGTTGGTATAACTCATCAGAGAAAAATGACCCGCTTCCGGCACCTTTTTCCATAATCACTTCAAAGCCGGCACCTGAAAGGCTTTTGACCACGTCGGGCGAAAGCGCCACGCGTAATTCTCGATCCTTGGTTTCTTTTGGAATTCCTATTTTCATTTAAAGAAGGTTATTGTTGGGAAATACTTGAATGCAGTCTGAATAACCACGGTTTTTCAGATTTTGCAAAGGAAGATATAAAAATCGATTCATCAAAGGAAAGCCCTATTAAAATGATCGTTTTTTTAAAGTCAAAACAGCTGATTAACAACCATTTGAATATGCATGAAAGGAACCCTTCACCACCCTGCATGCATTAGCGGAATTTACAATACCTTTGCATTGAGAAATCAACTGCTGAATTTATCAGATCATGATTAAATATACCCCCCAGTTTTTAAAGAAAATTGAAGAAGTTTTTGAGGAAAATGCCTACCAGGTGCGTTATGAAAAAGGAAATTTCAAATCAGGTTATTGCCTGATCGAGGACCGGAAAATGGTTGTCATAAATAAGTTTGCTGCCATTGAAAGTCGCATCAATACCCTGATGGAGATTATAAAAGTTTTAGGAGATTCAGGCATTCTGACCGGTGGAAAGTACGAGGTAGTCCGTAAAGAAATTGCCAAACAGCAAAAGGTGGAGGACGAGGCGGGGTGAAAGTCACCTTTCTTGGTACCGGAACTTCACAAGGCGTGCCTGTTATTGCCTGCGATTGCAATGTTTGCACTTCTGAAGATCCCCGTGATAAAAGATTACGGAGTTCAGTGTTGATTGAACATAACAACAGCACCGTTGTTATTGATTCAGGACCTGATTTCAGGCAGCAAATGTTACGGGCACGCGTTAATCGCATCGATGGACTTGTATTCACACACGAACATAAAGATCATATTGCCGGCATGGATGATATCCGTGCTTTTAATTATGTGCATCGTGAAAAGGTGAATATTTATGCGACCCATAGAGTACAGCAGGCATTACACCGGGAATTTCCGTATGTATTTGAAGATTTTAAATATCCCGGTGTACCGGAAATTGAAATGCACACCATTGACGGATCTCCATTTTTTATTGGGGATATGAAACTTAAGCCGGTAGAGGTGTTACATTACCGGTTACCGGTGCTTGGTTTTCGTGTGGGTGATTTTACTTACATCACCGATGCCAATGCCATTACAGAAACGGAACTTGCAAAAATCCGCGGTTCAAAAATAGTTGTGATTAACGCCTTGCGAAGGGAGCCCCACGTGTCACATTTTACACTGTCACAAGCATTGGAAGTGTTAGAAAAAATTGGTCCGGAACAGGCATATCTCACTCATATTTCACACCAGTTGGGTCGTCATAAGGATGTTAACGCAGAACTGCCTCCCAATGTAAAATGTGCGTATGATGAATTGATTGTGGAACTTTAAAATAATCCGGGAATATTCGGAAGTATCCCTTGTCCGGCAGCTTTCATTTCCGCTTCCGAAACATTTTGTGCTTTTTCACCCGCCCTGTTTACGGCCAGTTCAATGAGTTCCTCAAGCTCCTCCTTGCGATCTGCTGTCATCATTTTATCAGCAATACTCACCGATGTTACTTTGCGGTTGCCATTCATAATTACTTTAACAGCACCTTCGCCGGCCTCACCATCTACCGAAATCGTGTCGAGCCTGGCTTTGATTTCATCCATGGCTTTTTTAACCTCATTTAATTTTCCCAGCATATCAAACATTCCCATTGGTGTAGTATTATTAATAATTAAAATAATTCGTTAAGCTTTCATTGATTTTTTTCCGACCATTGATCGTAGCAGATCCAGGTTAATTTTGTCCCAGTCATCTTCTTTGGGTGTTTCAATAACTTTCGGAATGGAAGAAAATTGGTTCATGATGTAATGAAAAGGAATGAGCCCCAGTTTGCCTTTTCCGATATGATCGTGGCGGTCGAGATGGGTGCCCAGATCACCTTTGCTGTCATTAAGATGAAACACTTTCAGGTTGTCAATTCCCAACACATTATCAAATTTTTTAAAGACAGCGGCAACTTCTTTTTCAGTTCGGATTTCATAACCAGATGCAAATGCATGACAGGTATCAAAACAATATCCGATTCGATTGCCGGGTACGAGTTTTCGGATTTCCAGTAAATTCTCAAAGGTACCACCCACACTCGTTCCTTGTCCTGCGGTATTTTCGAGCAGTATCATGACTTTGCTGTTTGAAGTAGCATCAAGCACCGTTTTTAACCCCTGAGAAATTCGCCCGATGGCGGTGTTAAAATCCTGACTGCCTGCAGCACCCGGATGCAGAACACAGTAGCTAAGACCCAAACGGGTACAACGCTCTACTTCTTCGCGCAAAGCAGCAACCGACTTTAACCTGTTATCTTCATTTTCTGACGCAAGGTTGATAAGATAAGAGCAATGAGAAAAAGAAAATTTGACTTCAGATTTTTTGCCGGCACCCACAAAAGCAGCCTGTTCCTCATTACTGACGGGCTTAGCACTCCATTGCCTTTGATTACGGGTAAACACCTGCATGGCATCAATGCCAAGAGTAACGGCTTCATCAAAGGCTTTTTCAAGACCACCGGAAACAGAACAATGAACACCTAATAACATACAATTTAAATTTAGAACAATCCGGTTACCAACAGCGAAATTATGAAATATTTCACAACCCTTTTCTACAGGGAACTGTTACATTTGCTTTATATTCGGATTTTATGGAAATCAGCTTTCATGGTGCAGCCAGGACGGTTACCGGCAGCAAACACCTCATCACCACTAATAGCGGCACAAAAATTTTACTGGATTGCGGGTTGTTCCAGGGAATGGGAGCCGAATCGGATGAATTGAACCGTCACTTTGGATTCTTACCTTCTGAGGTAGATTATTTAATCCTCAGCCACGCGCACATTGATCATTCGGGTTTGATCCCGCGCATTGTCAGGGAAGGATACAAAGGAAAAATTTACTGCACGCCTGCCACGATGGATTTGTGTACACTGATGCTGCTCGACAGTGGTTCCATTCAGGAGTCGGATGTTGAATATATTAATAAACGCCGTCGTAAACGGGGACAACCCCTGTTGCAACCACTGTATACCATTCGGGATGCTGAGAGAAGTTTGAAAAGATTATTCCCTGTTGATTATAATGTTTGGTTCCGCATCAATGACGAGATTTCTTTTTGTTTTACTGATTCAGGACATGTTTTGGGCAGTGCAGCTGTGAATTTAATAGTTAATGAAAACGGAAAAGAAACCCGATTATGCTTTACAGCCGATATTGGCCGTCCGGGTGATCTTATTCTCCGTAAACCTCAACCTTTTCCACAGGCTGATTATATTATTTGTGAATCGACATACGGTGATCGTTTACATGAACCGGTTTTGAATGCTGAAAAACACCTGCTGGATACCGTTATTCAAACATGTGTGGAAAACAAGGGCAAGTTGATCATCCCCGCATTCAGCCTGGATCGTACCCAAGAGTTAATTTACGCACTCGACAGGATGGAGCATGAAGGAAAATTACCTCCTATAAAAGTGTTTGTTGATAGTCCACTATCGGTTGAAATTACTCGGATTGTTGAAAAGCACATAGAGTGTTTTAACGAAAACCTGCGTGACTATATGATGATAGGAGATAAACGACCGTTTTATTTCAGAAATCTTCACCTGATAACAGATGTGCAGGATTCCAAGGATCTGAATACATTAAAGGAACCCTGTATAATTATTTCTGCATCGGGTATGGCAGAGGCAGGAAGGGTGAAGCATCACATCAAGAATAATATTTTGAATGCTAACAATACCATTCTTATTGTTGGATATTGCACACCCGGAAGCCTTGGAGGCAGGTTGCGCTCAGGAGCGAAAGTGGTACGGATTTTCGGTGATGAATTCGATGTTAATGCACGCGTTGAAGTGATTGAAGCGTACAGTGCCCATGCCGATTATAAGGAAATGATGGATTACCTGCAATGCCAGAATACAGGCAAGGTGAAAAAATTATTTCTCGTTCACGGGGATTATCCCGTTATGCAATCTTTTGCAGGAAGATTAAAAGGGATTGGTTTTAACGATATTCATATCCCTGAAAAAGGTGAAACAGTGAATATCAGTTAAAGCGTTTTATTTACTTCTGACCTGAACCTGCAAATTCCTTTTCTATTTCCTCATCCGTAGGGAAAACAATAGATTTATCACCTGCCTTCCTGTTCCAGAAAACATATTTACCGGTTCCTTCACAGGCGTAAGAACTAATAGTGTCGCCCGGTGCAAGGTTATTTTGACTGAACGTTCTCCAACGCTTCGTACGTTCCTGTACCGCAACTTTGACATCTAGATTTTCAGTGCAAACATTTTTGAGATTAATGCGGTAGCTATTTGAAGAATTATAACAGGATCCGCAAGTACTTGCCCATTCAGAACTTGATTTTTTCAGGCACTGCGAGAGTGGGTCATCCTGGTTTTGCTGGCTCATTACCGGCTCTGCCGAAAACAGGAAGAGCACGGCAATGAAGGTGATGATTGATGGCATGGAGTAATTTATAAGATTATGTAAGATAGTACGGTTATTGTGGCATTCGGTTACTTACAGTTGTTGTTTTTTAAAATTATTTTGGCTTCTTCGTTTCCTAGTTTCTTCGATTTATTCCAGTCTTCACAAGCACCTTTTTTATCGCCTGACAGCTTTTTTGAAAAACCACGGTTGTTATAGGCTTCCTGGTCGGAAGGATCCAGTTCAAGTACTTTGTTAAAGTCATCCATAGCAAGTGCATATTCGCCGGTTTTGTTCCTTGCGCTGCCGCGGGAAAGGAAAGCCCAGCGATGAGTAGGCTCCAGTGCGATCACACTGCTGAAATCCAGGATGGCACCTTCAAAATCTTTCACCAGATTTTTGCAAAATCCCCGTTGGAGTAAAGCGTTTACATGATTGGGTTCCAGTTGAAGACATTTATCAAATTCAACAATGGCCAGCATGTGATCACCATTCCTGTAGTAATAATCTCCTTTTTTAAAATAATCAGCCGCGGTGGAATCCTGAGCTTGTGTAAACGTTAGGAAACCGGTGCTCATTACCAGGAGCGCAATTAAAATCGCTGTTTTCATATTTAGTTATTCGAAGGGTTCACTGCTTGAATATTTAATGTCTTCTATCAGCCTGATCATATGGGTGAAGGCTTTTTTCATGCCTTCAACACCTTTAGCATCCAGAGTAACAGGGAAAGAAATCCGGGAATAATCGCGTTGTTCTTTTCGTATAAATAACTGACGATCAACGCATTTTGAAGTTCCTTTGCAATTAATTATGAATAATCGCTGAGACGGATCATACTTCATTGAAGAGAGATCAAGCGATTTGTAAAGAACCTGGTCTTCACGATACACTTCAGAACCCTCGCTAAAACGGGCCACTATCACGCCTTTGTTTACATCAACCTCGTAACCTGCTCCCAGTTTACCATTAATATAGGCCAAGGTGTGCTCCATGGTAATTTCTTGGGCGCTGACATTTAATGGAATAGCAATAATGAAGGTAACCTGTAATAAGTATTTCCGTATGGAGCGGGTATTCATTTCCGGATTTGAATTATGATTGATTCAGCTCAAAATTAATCAACTTGAACCACGTTTTAAACAAATAACAGTTGTGATCTTTCAACATCAATTATTTCAGTAAATCTTAGATTATAAAAGTCACTCTGTTTGTATCTTTGAATAATTAAATCAGGCCCGGCCCCGAATGCACATTGAAACTATATTCGTCTTCCTGAAAAAGTACCTTGCCGCCAGGTCATTAACCATTATTGTGCCGTTTTTATTAGTTGGCATCCAGGCCACCTCCCAGGATCGGTTAAAAACACCGGTGAAAATTAAAGTGGAAGATGGAAATTTTGACGAAGTATCGGTTGTAATGAAAAATAATACTACAGGTGAAACCAACACCTTACCCGGAATTTCAAAATTAGACATGGAACTCAAGATCAATTGTGATTATGTGATTTCATTTTCAAAACCCGGTTATATTACCAAGAGAATCGCACTCAACACTACTGCTCCTGCCGACAGGATCACGCAGGGCTTTTATCCCTTCAATTACGAGGTGATTTTGTTTAAGCAATATGAGGGGGTGAATATTGTAATTTTTAATCAGCCGGTAGGCAAAATCTCTTACAACAGGCTTATCGATGATTTCGATTACGATACTGACTATACCAAACAGATTCAATCGGCGCTGAAAGCGGCTGATGAAGAAATAAAGAAAAAGCAGGTTGAAGCCAGGGCCCAGGATGCTGAACTGAAAAAGGAAGCAGAGAAAAAGAAGGCTGAAGAGGCCGCTCTGGCTAAAGCCGATGCGAAAGCAAAGTTGGAACAAGAAAAGAAAGCGGCTGAAGAAGTACGGTTACAGGCAGCACTGGCAGCAAAAGAACAAAAAGCCCAGGAAGAACAGCAGAAGAAGGAAGCTAAAGCGAATGCGGAGGCTGAACGCCAGCAAGCATTAGCTCAGATGGAAGAGGAAGAAAGAGCGAAAGCCAAAGCAGCAGAGGCTGAAGAAGAACGAAAAAAATCTGCAGCAACTCAGGGAAATGATAATCCTGTTACTTCTAATCCGCAAGGTGCCGGCGAAGACTCAAGACTGGCGGGAAGTGGTGTTAGCGGTGAAGATAAAATGGCCAGTGCATCCGCATCCGGAAAAGGTGAAGATGTGGCCACCAAAAAAGCAGGTAACGGCCAGGGTTCTGATGATCAGCAAAGCACCGTTGCCGATCCCAATAAGCGGTATGAAAAAGGTATTGTTAAGGCGGCTGGAATTACTGGCTCTGACAATAAACCGG
Organism: Bacteroidota bacterium; assembly: GCA_030855635.1. Taxonomy (GTDB): domain Bacteria; phylum Bacteroidota; class Bacteroidia; order AKYH767-A; family OLB10; genus JADKJB01. Next base: position 26,023 of record JALYQW010000083.1, read on the forward strand.
AAGTAAAACCGGAAGCGAAATCCTTTTCATCACCAATCATCACAACACCGGAACCTCAATACGAAGTATTACCTGATATTTCTATCGAAGAAATTACGGAGCCTAACCGGACTATTACAAAAGTAACTGTAAGAAAAAATCAAAAAGAGACCATTTTTTCAAAGGTGCAATACTCATGGGGTGGCATTTATTATTTCAGGCAGCAAATGTCAATTAGTGAAACCCTTTATTTTATGAATACGGGCAGGCGCTGATCGTTTTTTAAGGTGCTTTTTACACTCTGTAAGTTTTACTGGTATTATTGATCCGTTTTTATTAAGGAGAGTCGATATTTGTGATATAAAGCGTTAAGATGTATTATCACTTTTATTTAATCTGCCCAATTGAATACAACCACTACACAATTTATTACCCATCCGGTATACGGATGGCAACAGGAACTGAATAAACTCAGTGCGAAGTACCTGGTTATTGGAACCACCATTGCTGTTATACTTAATCCTGTATTTGGTATTGTTGATTACCTGACAATGACCAATGAATGGCAACATTTTATGATGATCAGGATTTGTGTAACGCTTATACTTTCGGCTTTCCTGGTTAAACGATCATTTATTCATCAGCATCCCCAAGTGGCAGGTTTCCTCATCTTACTGAGTGTTACCTCTCAGGACGCATATATTTACAGCAAAGCGACACCTGACATTATTGAATCACTTTCGTTGTCGTACATGGCTGATTTTGTTGGTGCCAGCATGGTATTGTTATGGAGTCCGGTACTGGCTATCATTTTCATCCTGTTATTTGTCGCAATAAACCTTGTGTTTTTATTGCAGAATTCCGCCATGCCCCCTAATGAGTTTCTCTCCTCCGGCGGTTTACTTGTGCTGGCAGGAGCCCTGTTCGGAATGGTGATGATTGTTTTTCGTTACCAATCGGTGAAGTCGATGATTGTGTCCAAAATGGAACTCGTCCGTAATAACGAATGGATGGCAGTTCAGAATGAAATTATAGAGGAAAAGTCAGCAGCGTTGCAACAGTCAAACAACCGGTTGAAGGAATTTGCTTATATCGTTTCACACGATCTTAAAGCTCCTTTACGTGGTGTGAGAAACATTGCATCATGGATAAGGGAGGATTGTGGAAATAGCCTGAATGAACATGGTGTAACCCATTTGAAACTGATGGAAAAGCAAATTCTGAAAATGGAAAACCTTATCCGGGCAGTTTTGGAATATTCAAAAACCGGGATATCGAAAAACAATTCTGAATGGATCAATATTGATGAAATGATCAAGGATGTAATTGAAATGGTGGAGGTAGATAACAGAACCCAATTTAGTTTAAAAACCGAATTGGTTCAGATTAAAGGAATACGCATTGTGATCAGTCAGGTATTGCAAAATTTACTAAGCAATTCCGTAAAGCACAACGACAAAACATTGAAGGTAGTAGATATTGAAGTCAGGGAGGAAGAAGAACAGTTTTATTTCCTGGTTGCAGATAATGGTCCGGGTATAGATCCGCGTGACCATAACAAAATTTTCGATCTCTTTCAGACCTTACGTAACACCACCGATTATGAGAGTTCAGGTATCGGACTGCCTGTTGCAAAAAAGATGATTGAAGAAGCAGGAGGAAAATTATGGCTGGATTCTACACCCGGAAATGGTTCTAAATTCCAGTTTACAATTCCTAAATCATAAAATCATTTCTGTTATTGCAGGTGTTCAAAAAAGTAATTTGATACTTTATTCAGAAGGTGAATCCGGTCGCGGCCTGTGATATTATGTTCATGTCCCGGGTAAACGAAATAATCAAGCTGAACATTTTTCTCCACGGCCTTCTTAAGATATGCCAGGCTGTGTTGCCATACCACAACATTGTCGGATGTTCCATGTATCAGCAACATTCTTCCTGTGAGTTTGTCAACGTAATTTAATAAGTTGCTCTTTTTATAACCTTCAGGGTTGGCCTGAGGTGTGTCCATGTAACGTTCCGTATACATCACTTCATAAAAACCCCAGTCGATGACCGGACCGCCTGCAACTCCAATTTTAAAAATTCCCGGATTTCGTGTCATCATTGATACACTCATAAAACCACCATAACTCCATCCGTAAATACCCATTCGGTTTTTGTCAACATAACGTTGCTTCATCAGGAATTTCACTCCTGTAATCTGGTCCTGCATTTCCACATCCCCCAGGTTTCTGAATGTGACCTGCTCAAATTCTTTTCCCCTGTTTGGTGTTCCACGATTTTCGAGAGTGAAAACAATAAAGCCACGTTGCGCCATATAATGCTGCCATAAATCCGCGCCAAGCGTCCAGTTATTTGAAATCATGTTAGCGCCGGGACCACCATAAACATAAACAACAACCGGGTAGGTGCGGGTTGAATCAAAGTTACCCGGTCTTAGCATCCGGCAATACAATGGAATACCTGTTTCAGTGTTGATGGTAAATAATTCCCTCTGGACTTCTGCGAATGCTGAAAGTGGGTTTTCGGAGTTAAGCAATTCTTTTTCTTTTTTACCGGACTGATTTACTATAGTTATCAGTTTGGGAATACCGGGAGCTGAAAGCTCATCAATAAAATAACTGCCTGCAGTATTCATCATGGCTTTGTGTACCCCAACACCGGAACTAATTTTTTTAATCTCGCCATTTTTTACTGTAACCGTGTAGATATCACGATTCACCGGACTGACAGCGTTACTGATGAAACCTACTTTATCTTCTGAAGCGGTGAAGCCGAGGCTTTCAGTTACTTCCCAATTTCCTTTTGTAAGTTGCTTTATTAATTTTCCGGAAGCAGCATAATGGTATAAATGATTAAATCCATCGCGCCGGCTTCTCCAGATGAAAGAGGTTCCGCTTTTGTTGAACTCCACAGGATACAACGGTTGAATATAAGCTGTTTCTTTTTCTTCGAACAAAGTTGTTTCAAAGGCACCTGATGAAGCATTATACCGATTCATTTTAAGATGATTCTGATCGCGGTTGAGTACAGCAACCAGGATGGCTTTTTCATCAGGGCTCCAGGCAATATTTGTGAGATATTGTTCTTCCGGTTCACCGGTCTTTAAAAATATGGTTTGGCCATTTTGAATGTTATAAATACCTATGGTAACATGATGACTTTTGGATCCCGCCATCGGGTATTTATCCATTCGCGCACCGGCAGGTTGTTTTTCAAGATCCATGATAGGATAATCAGTGACCATCGTTTGATCCATCCTGTAAAAGGCAAGTAATTTTCCGGAAGGTGACCAAAAGGTGCCTTTATGTATTCCGAATTCCTCTCTGTGAACAATCTGCCCGTTTACAATGCTGGGATTGCTGTCGTTAGTAATTGGGATTTTTTTATCAGAGATCATCACCCACAGATTATTGTCAATGGTGTAAGCCATGGCATTATATTGCGCATTGGATTCTTTGTGAGCTGATTTGTCTCCGGGTTTGTCGAGAAGTAAAGCACTTCTTACTAATTTAGTATTAAAATCGTATGTCCTATCGGCTACTGTATATACGAAACGCTCAGCACTCAGCCATTTAATGGAAGGAAACGCTGCCGCGGTATCATTGCCAAGGGCTTTTAGTGAGTTATTCAATTGTGAAAGTGTTATTAGTTCATTCACTTCTTTTGAAGCAGGTGTTCCTGTAACCAGCACTTCACCTTGCGGTTTTTTAATTATGTAGGAATACAAATTGCTTTGAGGAACCCATTGCAGTTGATCGAGTTTTTCAGGTACCAGCCCACGTCGTGCGCTAAGCACTACATCATCCATGGTTAAGGTTTTGTTTTGTGAATTGGCATCAAAATTCAGCAATACGAGTAGTGAAGGGACTAAAAAAAATAGCGCAATTTTTTTCATGATAACAGGATGCTAAAGATTAAAAATTTAATTAAAAAAAAAGTGAGCCACCTTTCGCAGCTCACTTTTATTTCTGGTTAATGGTTATTATTTGGGATCAATTGAAATAAGTTCCACATCAAAAATCAACGTTTCATTGGGGCCAATATCACCACCAGCACCACGCTCTCCGTAAGCAAGATCAGAAGGAATGAACAGTTTCCATTTTGAACCAACAGGCATTAATTGCAACGCTTCTGTCCAGCCAGGAATAACACCATTCACTGCGAATGATACAGGCTGACCGCGATCTACAGAACTGTCGAAAACCTTTCCGTCAACCAAAGTGCCATGATAGTGGGTGGTAACTTTATCATCAGCGCCTGGCTTTGCACCGGTACCTTCTTTAATTACCATATACTGCAATCCGCTTGGAAGCGTAATCACACCTTCTTTTTTGGAGTTGTCTTCAAGGAATTTTTTTCCTGCGACAACACTAATTTCACTTTTCTTCGACTGCATGCCCTGGACATAATTCTGGATGATAGTTTGTGCAGATTCAGGAGTGATTGCAAGGTCTTTGCCTTCAAACACTTCTCTGATACCTCGGGATAATAAATCCACGTCGATGGAGTCAAGACCGTCTTTTTTGAGGTTACGCCCGATGGTAGCACCGATACCGTAACTTACAGAGTCAACAGTTGTGGTAATTTTTCCCTCACTTGCTTTAGACTTTTTTTGACCGTCGCATGAGGTGAAGGAGAATACCGTAAATGATGCGAACAGAAGGAATGCTGAATATTTCATGGTTTTGTTTTAGTAAAATCGGGTGCAAAGATACATCTTTTGATTGAAGAGTGTAATTTTTCACACAAAAACAATTGACTGAGTGTCAGGTTTGTAGGTTTAGAGATTGGTGGGTGATAAGTGGTAATTGATAAGTGGTAAGGGTAATTGGTAAGTTGTGGAGTTGTCGAATTGTGGCGAAAGTACATATTGAACTGTTAATCAATGTAATGAAATTTTTGAAGATTAATACCATTTACTAAAGAGTTTAAGTGCAACGGGTTTTCCAACATCCATAAAGAGCATTCATTTCGCGGCTGGCTTTGGAAGTTATTTTCAGATTGGGTGAAATGGTTTTTTATCTTTGGTACCTTGAAACGGGGATTGTATGGATTATTTTAATTTAGTTGATTATTTATACGGACCCCTGGCTTTTATCATTATCATTATAATTGCGCGGGTCAGAAAATACCGGCGGATAAAGACGGAACCTGAATTCAAGTATTATACCAAAGGCTTATACGTTAAATTAATCGGCGGGCTTTCACTCTGTCTCATTTATACCTTATATTATGGTGGGGGAGATACGGTTAATTATATGAACGATTCGTTGTGTATGCTCCGTTTGCTTTTTGATAACCCTTCGGGATTTTTCCAGATCATGAAAGAGGGAGTTAATTTTAACAACCTTTATTACTTCACCGATGAAACCGGGTATCCAATTTATTACAAAGATCCACCTACATTTTATGTGGTACGTGTTATTGTGCCATTTGCTTTGATGGGAGCAGGAAGTTTCATTGTTACCACGTTGCTGATAGCCACATTTTCTTACGCCGGAATCTGGAAGCTATATCGTTTATTTGTAATTGAATATCCTGCACTGAAAAAGGAGATGGCAATTGCAATATTATTTATTCCTTCTGTTTTCTTTTGGGGTTCTGGAGTGATGAAAGATACTATAACGTTGAGTTGTATAGGTTATTACACGTATTCGTTTTATTGGATTTTCATTAAGAAGCAATACAATATCGGAAATTTTGTAGCTATTTTTATTTCAACATATCTGATCCTGATGATCAAGCCTTACATTGTTTTTGCTTTGTTGCCGGGTTCGCTTTTATGGTTTGTAAATGTGAATATCGGGAATATAAAAAATACGGTAATCCGTTTTATGGTAGGTCCTTTCCTTTTTTCTATCGCAATGGGAGGCGGGTATCTGCTGTTAATCAGCATGAGCAATTTGTTGGGAGGTTATGCGGTGGAGAACGTGCTGGAAAAAGCTGTAATCACCAGCAATGATTTAAAAGCTGATTATTATGGAGGAAACTCTTTTGATATTGGAGATTTTGAACCTACAGTTCCCAGTATGTTAGCCAAAGCTCCGGAAGCCATTGTAGCGGCAATCTTCCGTCCCTATCTCTGGGAAGCTCGGAATATCGTAATGCTTATTTCGGGATTCGAGAGCGTTTTTCTCATATTTATCACACTTAGTATATTGTGGCGCCTGCGATTGTACGGCGTTTTCCCAATGGCTGTTAAAAGCCCTTTGCTTACTTTTTCATTAATATTCAGTTTGTTTTTCGCATTCTCTGTCGGGATTTCAACTTCTAATTTTGGAAGCCTGGTACGCTATCGCATCCCGATATTGCCGTTTTACCTGGCGTCCCTTTTTATTATGGATTATTATTTCAGAAATAAAAAGGTGGAATTGGAAGCTGCAAAATATGAAGAGCCCAGGCAAAAAGAACTGATAGAATAAAGTTACTTTTCGTTTTTTATCAGCCACATATGCAATACGATGATCAGCCATATGCGGTTATAAAGAAAATCGTGACCGTTAAAAAATGCATCTTTCAGTTTTTTAACTTCCGTGTAATTCACAACATTAAATTTTGTAATTACTGTTTCCGAAAGATAATCATCAATCAAATATTTAAGCGATGTTTTAAGCCATTTATTCAGTGGAATGGCAAAACCCTGTTTGGGACGGTCGAAAAACTGTTTCGGAACATATTGGTACAATACTTTTTTCAGAATATATTTAAATGTTCCGTTATGATATTTCAGATCAGGAGAAATATTCAATGCAAATTCCACCATCCGGTGATCGAGGTAAGGAACCCTTGTTTCGAGTGAATATTTCATGCTCGCACGATCCACTTTCGTTAATAAATCATCCTGGAGATAATTTTCAAGATCATAAATTGCCTGCAACTCGATGGCTTTCATTTTGCGTTCACTGACACTAATTTGACCCGGTGCATACTTTTTGTTGGTTGAACGCAATACTGAATCAAATAAATTACCTGAAGGTTCTTTCATTTTAGAACGGAATTCGGGATTCAGCAACTGGTGAACTTCACTTTCTGAAAAAAGATATTGTTCCTGCGAAAAAATATGGCTCATAACATTGGCATTCTGATCGTAATTCAGCAAACGACCCACGCGTTGATACCGTGATGACATTTTGCTGAAGAGTGCAGCAGCCGGTTTTCGGAGTGCCTTTACAGCAGGTTGATTTAGATAATGAGCCCATTTGTACGCACCATACCCTAAAAACAATTCGTCGCCGCCTTCTCCCGACAGGGTTACGGTAACGTATTCCCTTGCCAGTTTTGAAACCAACATTGTGGGAATGCATGAGGAATCGGAAAAGGGTTCATCATAAGTATCGGTAATGGAATCAATCAGGTTAAGTGCATCTTTATAGGAAATGATAAATTCATGGTGGGATGTACCAAGATACCGGGCAACTGCTTTGGCATATTCCGATTCATTGTGACTGTTTTCTTCAAAGCCGATGCTGAACGTATTGACCTTTACACTCGATAACATTACAGCCTGCGCAGTGACCAGGCTGGAATCAATTCCGCCGCTCAGGAAAACCCCGAAAGGAACATCACTTTTTAACTGGTACTGAACTGAACTGATTAAAAGATCACTCAGTTTCACCATCGCCTGGTCGGTTTCGGTGATCACATGATTGGAAATTTTACTGGTGAGATTCCAGTATTTCATGATCTCCAGACCGTCCTTATTTATTTTGAGCCAGCTCCCGCTTTTAAGTTTAAAAATATTTTTATAGATGGATAACGGTGCAGGCACATACCCAAGGTGAAGAAATTTGTTTATGGCTTCATTGTCGATTTCAAATGATAGCTGGTCGAGTTTTTTAAGTGCTTTTAACTCCGAAGCAAAAGCAAAATTTACTCCATCCCAGTAAAAGTAGAGGGGCTTGATGCCCATCCGGTCACGGTAAATATAAAGTTCCTGGTTTAGGGTATCATAAATGGCGAATGCAAACATGCCATTCAGTTCATGAACAAAAGTTGGTCCGTTAGCCGCAAAGGCCTCCAGTATCACCTCTGTATCACTTGATGATTTTAGTTTTACTGTTTTTCGGTCACCTTGTGACATGCCCAGCTTGGCGCCGATCTCATTATAATTATACACTTCACCGTTATAAACGATAACATAACGTTTGTCGGAAGAAAACATCGGCTGACTACCCCTTTCGGATAAATCAATTATGCTTAGACGACGATGTCCCAAACCGCATACAGAATCAAAAAATTCTCCTTCCGCATCCGGACCACGGTGACGGACACTGTCGGTCATTGGCCCGATCTGGTCCTTCCTAAACAAACCTTTAAGAGAGTAAAATCCTGCTATGCCACACATATCCTTATTCGGGTAAATCGTTTAGTTCTTAACTGATCGAACAAATCTTTGCAGATTTAGTTTTTACGGATCCAGATGCTCCTTACTTCGTTTGCATTTATAATGCAGACAGGCATGTGCTCTCTGAACCAATCCGGAAACTCCTTATGCAGACTGGCATTAAAATTTAAAATACTACATTCAAGATTTACTGAAAGGTAAGCCTTGAAAATATGATTTTTGTTCCAGAACCATTTACGGTTTAACACCCTAAGCTCAGGAAATTCAAATGGGAAATGTATATTACGAAAATGATTCAGAACACCATTGTCTTGCCTGTTCAGGTTGATACCTTTTATTTCCGTTTTCGAGTTATCGTAAATTACATCCTTCCTTGTCCTGACTTTATCAAGATTGGAAAGGGTGCGGTAATAGTGATCGGGCTTATAGCCGCAATCAAATAAAATTTGTAGTTTTTTGACTACATAAGGCAAGGACATTAGCACTTGATACAACGTAGTTTTTACATTCATGTGGTTGGAAATCAATATGAAGCAATATTGACTCAGAAAAGGTGCACGAATTTACATATTTTTGGACAATCCTCAGATTTAAATTAAATTTGCATCTTGTGACATTAACCCGGTAACCGATTGAAATGGTGGAGTACGAAATTAAACCTGCAACAAAACTCAATTTAGGAGTAAAAGAGTTATGGAAATACAGGGAATTGTTTTATTACTACACCTGGAGGGATATTAAGGTCAGATACAAGCAGACATTTTTCGGGTTTGCCTGGGCTGTCATACAGCCCATCTTGATGATGGTTCTTTTTACCTTTTTCTTTGGGAAAAAACTGGGAGTGCCTTCCGATTCTACTCCCTATCCGATTTTTGTATTTAGCGGATTGTTATTATGGAATATTTTTTCAACCGGACTTTCTGCGGCAAGCAACAGTATTCTTAACAACGCGCACATTATCAAAAAAATTTATTTTCCAAGGCTGATTATTCCTTTATCATCAGTAATGGTTACACTCTTTGATTTTTTAATGGCGCTTTCCATCTATTTCATTCTGCTTGCTTATTATGGGGTTTCGGTCAATGTACTTTCCTTCACGGGAAGTTTATTACTGGCTGTTTTAATAACCGCCTTATCCACATTTGGAATAGGGACCTACCTGGCAGCCTTAAATATCAAATACCGGGATTTTAAATATGTGATTCCCTATACCATCCAGATCCTCCTTTTTGTTTCGCCCGTCATTTATCCGGTGTCTATAGTGACCAATCAATGGGCAAAATATTTGCTGGCCATAAATCCCTTGTCAGGGGCTATTACACTGCTGAGAAGTTCCATATCGGATGTTCCGTTGGATTGGAACATGGTATTGATTAGTTTTTGTTTTGCTATTATATATTTTCTTGCCGGGATTCTCTATTTCAAAAAATCAGAATCCTATTTCGCCGATCTTTCTTAATATCATTGCAGAGGAATAAGCAGCCAGGTGTTAAAAAGTGTAATAGGGCTGTTACCGGAAATATTCCTTAGTTTAGAGCCTTGCAAACGTCTTATAACAACAATCCATTACAACATACTTAAATGTTTGATTTTAAAATAGTTGCATCATTTCAAGCCTTTATCATTCAAAATATTCCGGAGCAAAGTCGATGAGTAACCATATCATAGAGATAAACAACATCTCTAAAATGTTCAGAATCCATCACCTGGCCGGGGGATATTTGAGTTTGCGCGAACGACTAGCGAACGTTTATAAAATTAAAAAATCAAATGATGAGGAATTTTGGGCAGTTCGTGATGTATCCTTTAATGTGGGTGCAGGCGAATCCAAGGCAATAATAGGCAGGAATGGAAGCGGCAAATCGACCTTGCTTAAAATATTATCCAAAATTACCCCACCAACCAGAGGTGTCATCCGTAGTCGCGGACGCATGGCTAGTTTGTTGGAAGTTGGAACCGGTTTTCACCCGGAGCTTACCGGTACTGAAAACATATTTTTCAACGGTTCCTTGCTTGGCATGACCAAGAAGGAAATTGAGAAAAAGTTTGATGAAATAGTAGATTTTTCCGGAGTGGAAAAATTTCTTGATACTCCCCTGAAACATTATTCCAGTGGGATGCAATTACGGTTGGCATTTTCAGTGGCAGCCTTCCTGGAATCGGAAATTTTAGTTATTGATGAAGTGCTTGCAGTGGGGGACCTTGAATTTCAGAAAAAATGTCTTGACAAAATGCAAACTGTTACAAAAAGTGGCCGTACAATTTTGTTTGTGAGTCATAGTATGGCAGCGGTCCGCGCGCTTTGTAATTCGGTAGTGGTACTTGATAAAGGTCAGGTTAAGTATAATGGGGACATTAATGAAGGGATCGATCAGTATATGTCGATTTCTACTTCATTTGAAGAAACGCCCGGTGTTTTTAATATGGAACTACATCCCGCAAGGAAGAATATTAAAGGCGGAGTAATGGAGGTCAGGCTGATGCGCAATGGAAAACCGAATTACCTCTTTTTCCCCGGAAGTGAATTTCATGCCGAGTTTGATTATGCAGGCTTACGGCCGGATTCCGAAGTAGGTTTTCGAATCATTATCAAGGATAGTTATTTTCAGCCCATGCTGAATATTACCAATCATGACCTTGGATTGCGATTACATTCAGGAAAAAATGGCAGCGGAACAGTTTCGTTTACACTCGAAGCGATACCATTTTATGGTGATGGTACCTATTACATCGATTTTCATATTGGTGAAGAAAGTAAAAAGCCGATGCTCATTGAAAATGCCTTAAGTTTTAAACTGGAACCTAAAGATCTTTTTGGAACGGGAAAGTTTCTTGATCCCAAGCTGAATGCAGTATTTCCGGGAAAAGTAGCTATAAAAATGAATTAACCTGTTTTTACGGATTAAACCATTTTGAATACCAACAACAACCTTATTGAAAATGTGATTGTAACTTCCGATGAACCATGGAATGATATCTGGCATACGCAATTGCATTATGCTTTTCAATTATCAAAACGGTTCAATGTTATTTTTGTAGATCCACCCATGCCCTGGAAAATTTCCAACCTGTTTAGTTTTAAGACTGAATTAAAGCTGGTTTCGCCCGGTCTGAGAGTATTTCGATACCTCAATGTTTTTCCGTCTGCTGCCGGTAAGTTGGCTATCCGCCTGAATGATCGAATCAATCAGATGCTGATTCAAAAGCTAATTCCGGAATTACGACGGAATTCGAATTTATTGGTATGGCACTTTGATCCGTTCCGGTCTCATTTTATCTTCAGGAATTTTAACCAGGCAAAGCACATTTACCATGTGGTAGATCCCATTGTTGGTTATCATCTTGATAAAGAAATGGCACTTGAAGCCGATCTTGTAATAGTTACCAGTCCCAAGTTCCTTGATCATTATCATTCGTTGAACAAAAATGTCATCCGGATAGGTCAGGGAGTTGATCTTGGTTTTTTCCGTCACCAGTACAATGTTACTGAATTGGAGAGCCAGGTTTCATATGATTCAATTTTATTGCTTGGCACTTTCTCTGATGAAATTGATTACAGGTTTCTTCATAAGCTTGCCGGCCGTTACCCTGGAAAACTTGTGCTCATTGGTCCTGATAAAACATCAGAGAGTGAGGCCAGAACTTCGCTGAAAATGCTCAGGTCCACAAAAGGCGTTACCTGGCTGGGGCCGATGAATCCGGTAGCCTTTCATAAGCACCTTGCAGCATGCCGGATTGGAATTATTACTTATACGTATTCCAATTATGAACGCAACAATCTTCGTTCACCCTTGAAGATCATCAGTTATCTTGCTTGTGGAAAGAGTATTATTTCCAATATTGATTGTGAAGTTCCGACTTTGGTCAATAAGGCAATTTATATTGTTAATAATGATGAGGATTATTTCAAACTCCTTGATGAAAGTTATGCGAACCGGTTGGCATTTGATGCCGACGCCGTTGCTGCATTTCTGAGTAAAATAGATTATGATAAGTTATTGTCGGATATTTTTCTGAAGCTGAAAGAAACATTACCTTCTATAAGACAATAATGAACAACTCCATGAAAACTAAAATACTTGTTGTTGTTCAGAATATCTCCAAAGCACAGGAACATGAGTGGTACGTTGAATATATCAACCGTGAAAAATTTGATATTCAATTCCTACTTATCAATTGCAAGGGCACCTACATGGATCAGTTCCTTGTAAGCAGGAATGTACCGGTATTTCATTTGTTTTACAGCAGCAAATCCGAATTACCGGGGCTTACTTTCCGGATATTTAAATTATTGCGGAAAGAAAAATTTGATATTATTCATACGCACCTTTTTGAAGCTACTCTGGCAGGCCTCACAGCAGCGATGCTTGCAGGCGTATCCAGGCGTATTTACACCCGTCATCATTCCGACTATCATCATGTCTATTTTCCTTCAGCGGTTAAATATGACAAATACAATAATTTCCTGGCAACAGCCATTGTAGCCATCAGCAGGAATGTGCAACATATCCTTATCGATAAAGAAAATGCATCGGCCTCAAAAGTTCACCTGATTCATCATGGTATTGATTTAAGCGATTACCGGCCCGGTGCAGTTGAAATGAAGCGGGTGTCCGCAATTAAAAATAAATATGATTTAAATGGACCTGGCCCTTTCATCGGAGCCATCAGCCGGTTCACAGCCTGGAAAGGGGTACAATACATTGTGCCGGCATTTAAAGAGCTACTCAAGGAATATCCAACCGCAATTCTTATACTTGCAAATGCAAATGGCGATTATAAAGCCGAAATTCTGGATCTTTTAAAGGAGATAAACAGTGAACATGTAAGATTGATACAATTTGAAAATGATATTGCTGCGTTGTATAAATCATTCGATTGTTTCGTACATGTGCCAATAGATAGTTCCTCGGAGGCTTTTGGTCAGACTTACATTGAATCATTGGCTTCCCAAATTCCTTCTGTTTTCACTATTAGTGGTATTGCAGCAGAATTTATAAAAGACAAGGTTAATGCGTTTGTTGTTCCCTATAAAAGCAGTAGTGCCGTTAAAGATGCGGTTTTATTTGTGCTTAATAATAAAGATTCCTTATCAGGCATGGTAGAGGCAGGATATGAAGAAGTGGCGGCCAAATTTGATATCCATATAAAAATCTCCAAATTGGAACAACTCTATTCCTGAGCAGATGAATCAGCAGCATAAAATTTCGGTACTGGTTCCATGCTATAATGCTGGTAAATATATTAGGGAGGCAGTTGATTCTATCTTGAATCAAACCTACAAAAATCTTGAGATTTTACTCATTGATGATGGTTCCACGGATGAAACCCGATCAATAATTAATGAATACAGCAGGAAAGATTCACGGGTTGTTCCGGTTTATAATGAAACTAACCTCGGTCTTATAAAAACGCTGAATAAAGGAGTGGAACTTGCAACCGGTGAATATATTGCCCGGATGGATTCTGATGACATTTCCGCTTTGAACAGGATGGAGGTGTTGTATGATTATTTTTTGTTACATCCCCAAACGGATGTTGTTTCAGCGGCTTATTATTACCTCGATACGCAAAGTAAAGTCATCCGTAAAGCATATCCCAAAGCTACACTGTCTACAGCACTGCGCTTTGTTTCTTTTTTTTGCACTCCCGTAAATCATCCCTGCGTGATGGGTAAGACTGAAGTGTTTAAGGAAAATAAATATGACGAAATATTCATTCATTCAGAAGATTATGAACTGTTTTCACGATTGTTGTATAAAGGTTATAAATTTGTAAATTTACCAGAACCCCTCTATTATCTCCGGATTAATCCCGAAAGTGTGTCGCATCGTTTTGAACAGATACAGATATCAACTCACATGAGAATATCGGTATTTAATATTGAAAAATATTACGGAAAGAATTTTGATTATTTCCTTCACAAGGTAATGGTAAACCGGATCAGTTTTGATGTTCCGTTTGATCTGATGAAGAATGCCATAAATACACTCGACCAGCTTAGAGATGAGTTTGTGGCCAATGAAAATTCTGGGACGGATGTAATGACTGAAATTAATGATTTTCTTATTGAGCAAAAAATTGATATTTACCTGCAAACACTAAAATGTTCGAAGTGGTTCAGAAAGCCCATTGTGATACAATATATCCTGTCCAATATCAATGTGTTTCTGAGTAAACGCGGCCGGCAATATTTCCGGCTTAAGTTCAATTATTTGTCATCTGCTGAAAAAGATAAAAAACTGAATCCGGTATAGCATTTAATTTTATAACTCATTTTTTTTCCTGGAAAACCGGGTATGTACTAAGAATATAAACAAAACGGAACTCATCAATAAAAAATAATGGGAACCTGACCAGTAACGCCATTCGATGGCACCTAACACTACCGGGAAAAATAATATCAGGTAGAAGGGAACAATACCCAATAAAAAGACTATTTTTTTTCTTTTGAGCGCCAGGTAAAAGATGCCGGCAAATCCTGTGATCATAATTACATAATAAATTACAACCTGGAATGCTTTGATTGCAGCAAATAAATAATACCCCGATCCCTCAAAAGTATTAGGCAGATAATACGAAGCTTTTTGAATGATAAACCGGTAAGTCAGCAGTAGCCTTGAACCAAAATAATAGTGGAAGGGTTTTGAAATGCGGTAATCTTCACGCAGCGCATTAAAAGTATTGATTACTTGCACTTCTTTAACAGCGGTTTTGTTGTTCAGGTAATCAATGTATATATCCTTCGCCTTGTTAACAGTGGCCCTGTCAGTATTTTCGGTAAACATACGTTCAGGCAATCGGTAGTCACATTGTATAGGGATATTGGTGAACAGGCAGCCTGCACAGTCAGGGTCCCAGAATATGAACGATTCACCAACCGATTGCAAGTAATTTCTGTATGCAACATCACCTTCAGTAATCGAACTCCCGCCATCCAGGCTTGAGAATGGCTGAAACATGCCATAATGTAAGTAGTTCCTCACGGTGAATGGTATGGTAATTACAATGAGAGACAGTGAAAAAATCACTCCAGTAATGAAGTTATAAACCGGCGTTTTGCTTTTATCATAAAACAGGAAAACCAATAAATATAAAGGTGCAAAATAAGGTTTCAATACCACTGCAATGCTTAACCAGGTTCCCGCTGCGATGAAATTTTGGCGTGACTTTCCATGAAACAATTTAAGTAAATAGTAGCTGAAGAAAATTAAGGCAGAAGTGGAAAGGGATTCCGTAAGTATTCGTCCTGAAAAATCAGTGTGATAAAAACTTCCTACATAAAATACAATGGTCAGCCAGAATGCCCAATGAGTTTTAGTGATTTTAAACAGGAATTTTGCCATCACCAGTCCCGCAATACAATCAATCAGTATTTGCAGAAAAGCCATCAGGTCCACGGTCTGGTATTTATCAATAAATAAACGAAAAATGTAGTAGATACTGCCATAGTAGGGAGCTCTTCCTGAAAAAGTGTGACTATCGGTACGTGAACCGTAATTTCCCGTATTTATAAAATATTCAATTGGATCAATGTACGCATCTGAATCTCCGCTATAATTGGCCAGCAGTGTGTTTTTACTCCAGTGATCTGAAAAAACTTCTTCATTGCAATAGTTCAGACCAATTACCGTAGCAATTTTTATAAACAATAACAGATACAACAGGGGATTCCTGAAACTGATTTCTTTGAATCGGGGGTGTAAAAGATCAGGAAAGAACACTATGTTTTCTGATTAATAGCTGATGTTGAGAAGTAACAGGCACTGGTGAGATTGTTTTTAAACCAAGGAGGCCAAAATTAACCAAAAAGGCAGTGATTTTTACAACAAAGTTTCCAAGCAGGTTGCTGACGTAATGTTTTGAATTGCAAACAATTAGTTTTAATCTTTAACGGTATTGTTTTTAAGGCTTGTTTCAGTATCCGTATTTAGGATTTATTAACTATATGAGTATATTTGTTATTTGTTTGGCAGAGCTACTTCATGATATTGCAAAAATTGGAAGGCCATTATTTATAGGACGAATTTTATGAATATTACTGAAAGGTGCATTGATCTTATTGAATCAAACCGGATTTCCAGTACCGAATTGGCAGATGCTCTGGATAAAAATGGTGTAATGCCGGGTTTTATAAGTGTTAACCCCGGAAAATTCCTGACCGGAAAAATGCATTATGTTTATGCGCATAGTCAGTCCAATTGGCCTATTCATGAACAAATCAGGGAGTTGCCCGCTGATTGTGTTATATACGTGGACACGTTCGGATGTGAAGACAAAGCTGTATTTGGTGATTTGGTTGCAAAATATATTCTGTTGTACCAAAAAGCCCGGGGCATAATTGTAAACGGTTTGTTGCGCGATATTCCGGATTTGCGAAAATATGGCTTCCCAATCTGGTGCCGTGGTTTTACCCCTTTGGGATGTTACAATTTGGAAGTTCCTGAAAGCAATGAAGTTTCAAGCCTCGCCAAGTCTGCCAAAGCACGATTGCAGGATGGAATTGTAGTATGTGATGATTCCGGATGTACGATGATAGAAGCTAACCAGGTTAATGAAACATTGTTTTGTAAGTTGGAGATGATTGAACTTCAGGAAGACATATGGGCATATTGCATCAATACCCTTAAATGGTCGACGTATGATACTGTTTGCCTGAGAAAGTATTTGACCAATTCTGAGGTGCTTCCCGAATTCCTAAGAGAAAAAGTGAAACAGATACCCTTCAAAAAATGACAGTGATGTTGCAAAATGAAAATGTAGTGGATTCAATGAACCGGGATGGCTATGCCGTACTGCATAATGTGATACCCGATGAAATTATCCATCATATTGCAAAAAACCTTGATAAATACTATGAACAGGATCAGCAGAAATTCGGAAAGGATTTTTTATTTGAAATTAATGAATCGGAAGTTATTCGCAACGTCATCGCTTATGACGATATTTTTATAAAGCTCCTTGAAGATTGTATATTTTTAGATGAGCTGATGGAAAAATTGCTTCATAAATTCACCATCATTCATAATTATAACCTGATTCGCTTGTTTCCTGAATTGAAAACCAAAATGCTGGGTCACGACTGGCACCGAGATGTTTATTATTTTGGTCCCGGCATCCGCACTGCAGTGAATGTTATTATCCCGGTAAATCACATGAATAAGGAAAATGGTTCAACGGAGCTGCTCCCGGGTTCACATCTTCACGCTGATAAACCATCGGATTCATATATTGAGGAACATAAAATCAGCTCGGAGTTAAATCCCGGAGATGTTTTGTTGGTTGATGCCGCTACGTTTCATTCGGCAGGTAAAAACACCAGCAACAAGCCACGAACCATTATTGTTTTAAAATATACGATGTCTTTTTTTACACAGCAGTATGATATATGTCGCGCTTTGCCGGTAGAAAACTACAGCGAACGCGTGAAAGGGCGGCTTGGATATTATGTAAGAGTTCCTGACAGTATTGAAAAGTTCAGAGTCAAACCGGAATCCAGGATGTACAAATGGCCCATCCGATATTAATGAATATAGCCAGTTTATGAAGTTAAGCGTAATCAGTCCTGTTTATAATGCTGCTGCTATATTACCGGAATTGGTGAACCAGATTCGCCAGGTTTGTGATGCTAAATATGATTTTGAAATAATTTTAATCGACGACAGCAGCACTGACAATTCATGGGATGTTATTTGTGACCTTGCCCGGAACACTTCGGTCGTTAAAGGGTACAGGTTATCCCGAAATTTTGGTCAGCATTTTGCCATAACAGCCGGAATTGAAAAAGCTTCGGGTGATTTACTGGTAATAATGGATTGCGATTTGCAGGATAATCCGGAGTACATAAAAGATCTTGTAAGTAAACAAAAAGAAGGTTTTGAAATTGTATGCACCATTAAAGATGAAAAGAAATATTCCCTTTTCAGAAAACTATCCAGTAATTTATTTTTCATGATTGTTAACCGGCTTTCTAATGTAAAAATTGAGAAAAACCTGGGAACTTTCACTCTTATTTCCCGCAAATTTGCTGACGAATTTTTAGGTCTTAAGGATTACCATCGTCACACCTCGCTGATGTTTTCATGGATGGGTTATAAACGCGGACTTGTTCAAGTAAAACAAAACCCAAGATATCATGGAAAATCAACCTATACCCTTGCAAAGTTAGTGCGGCATGCAATTAATGGTGTGATTTCACAATCCGACCTGATTTTAAAGGGTTCCATCACATTTGGCATTTTGATGTTTCTATTGTCCCTGATTGGTACAGCATATATAGTTTTTAAAAGTTTTTATACCAACTATTATATTGGCTGGCCTTCCCTTTTTGTATTGGTGTTATTCTCTACCGGTGTAATTTTATTATCACTGGGAATTCTGGGACTTTATGTGGGCAAAATTTTTGAACAGGTCAAAAACAGGCCGCTATACCTTATTTCACAATCGACACAAAAAGACGAACAATGAAGTGGGAAAAGCTGGGCAGAATTCTGGAAGCCGATTCCGGTATAGAGTGGCTGGCGGGGTATACCGGCCCGGCGTGTATCGGCAACATTACTGGTAACATTGTTGAATTCTATTTGAGTGGCCGTGATATCCAGAACCGTTCCCGAATCGGGAAAGTGATGTTTGATTTAGATTCCTTACTGGTTACAGCAATAGAGAAAACTCCCGTTATAGCCTTAGGAGAAAGAGGAACTTTTGATTTCAATGGAACAGCCTACCCGTGGCTTATCGGGGTTAATAATCACCATTATCTTTATTATACAGGTTGGAATAAAGGTTATCATGTTGATTTTATTAATGATGTGGGACTGGCTATCTCAGATAATGAAAATGCAGCATTTTCAAAAGTTTCCCGGGCTTCGATTTTACCTCGCACAGACGTAGAGCCGTTCGGGGTGGGTTCGGTTTGCGTATTGTATGATGCCAAAATTTTTAAAATGTGGTACACCTGTTTTGTCAAATGGGGGGCCGGAGCATCCGATCATAAGCATTATTATAACATACGGTATGCCGAATCAGCGGACGGCGTTTCCTGGAACAGGCCCGGCATCACCTGCATTGATTATGACATTCAAAAAAATGAATATGTTACCGGTAAGCCCTGTGTATTAAAATTTGATGATACCTATGTAATGTGGTATTCCTACAGGGGAGAGTCGTATGATATCGGGATGGCAGTTTCCAATGATGGAGTTCAGTGGAAACGCTGTGATAATGATGCCGGAATCGGGATTTCTGAGTCTGGTTGGGATAGCGAAATGGTTTGTTATGCGTTTGTATTTGTTCATGGTGAATCGTTGTATATGCTGTATAACGGAAACGGATATGGTAAATCGGGTTTGGGAATGGCAAAGATGAATCTGAAAGAATTTAAAAGCATTGTAAAAAATTTAGCTGATGAAAGAATCTGAAATCAGGAATATCATCAAGCGGTACAATGAACGTTATGAGAAATTCGGTTATTCTGAAGAAAGTTTGGGGTGGAGCAGGAATAAGAACGATGTGCGATTTGATGCCCTCATCCGATTTTGGAAAAAAGAATTAAACGGATCTTCAATATGTGATTTTGGATGCGGGTTCGGTGATTTTTATAAACACCTGGAACAAAAAGATGTTTCCAATTTTAAGTATTTTGGTATTGACATCAACGATAATTTATTACTCAAAGGGAAGGAACTCTATCCGGCTGCTGAGTTTTGGTCAGGAAATATTCTGGAGAAAAAATTTCCGGTTAAGGTGGATTATACTTTTTCATCTGGTGTTTTTAATCATAAACTGGAAGCAACTGATGAATATGAAAATATTGAAGCTTCAATAATGGAGATTAATAATTTCACAAGTAAGGGTTTTGCAATTAATTTCTTATCTGACAAGGTTGATTATTTTACAGAATCCAATTTTAATTCCAACCCCGGTAAAATTCTTGAAATTTGTTATAAGATTTCTAATAATGTAATCCTTTGCAACGATTACATGCCATTTGAATTTACGATTTTTGTCAGGAAAGACATTCGTATTGATACTGATAAACTAATCTACCGGTATGAATAGTTATGTACTTTTTCTTTGTGGTGGAAAGTGGCAGCTGCCCTGGTTAACGTACCTGAAAAAGAAAGGACATCATATTATCCTGGTCGATCCGTATGAAACAGCTCCCTGTGTCCCTTTTGCAGATATATTTTTTAAGTGTGATGTAAAGGATACCGAAGCCATACTCGGTTTTGTAACTTCGAATAATTATACTATCGAGCTGGTTACTTCCGAGCAAACAGATGTGAGCACACTCCCGGTGGCAATAATCTCTGAAAAATTAAAACTGAAATCGAATCCTGTAAAAGTGATACAGCGCTTTTCCAATAAATATGTATCCAGGCAATTTATAAAGGAGAATTTCGATAGGCATTATCCGGATTTTTGTGCCGCTCATTCATACAATGATATTTTATCATTTCTCAAAAAATACAAAAAAGTTATTGTAAAACCTTCCGATGCACAATCGAGTAGGGGAGTGAGTGTTTTAACTAAACAGGATAGTCTTTATAATGTGCAGCAAGCTTTCGACCTGGCTAAATCTTTTTCAATACAATCCTATGTTTTAGCTGAGGAATTTGTAGACGGTAAAGAAATTACTCTTGAGGGTTTTTGTAGTGGAAACACGCATATAACTCTTACAGGCAGCGATAAGAAACACTTTCGTACCGGAATCGCCTCTGATCTTTCTTATCCGTTGCAACTTAACCCGGTTCTATTTAATGAACTCATTACTTTTCATAACAGTCTTGTTGAAAAAACGGGTTTGGAATTTGGCATTACCCATTCTGAATACATTATAAGTGATGATGAAAAAAATTTCTGGCTGGTGGAAATGGCTTGCCGGGGAGGAGGATCTTTAATTCCTTCTCATATAGTTCCATGGGCATCCGGGATTGATTGTTATGATATGCTATATAAAATTCTGTTTGGTGATTTTAAAAAATTGGATCTTGGTACAATAGATTTTTCAAATCAAAGAAAAGCATTATTACATTTTTTTGAGTTTAAACCAGGGAAAGTTAAATCGATTGATGGATTAACGGCTTGCAAAGCATTAAAGGGCGTTCTGGATATGGACCTCGAGTTCAGCGATGGTGATGTTCTTTTACCGGCATCTGATGACAGGAGCCGGCAGGGTTACTGCATTATTTTGGGACGGAATACTACAGAAGTAAATGAAATATTGAAAAAAATTAATAATTTATTAGTAATCACTTATGAATTGGATTTCAATAATACCTTAACAGCTATTCTTCCTTCCACTTCAATGATGAAAGGATTAGTTCACAATGATATCAGATTCAATCTGGCCATGGGTGCTCCCGATATCCCACCTCCCCGGGAAGTTTATGATATCATTGAGAAATATGCACATAATCCGGATTTCCGCTACCTGCCTTCAAAAGGAACCGGCAAAGCTTTGATGAATTTGAAACATTTGGTGCTCAATGATGCTGAATTTATTGATCCTGCTAAAAACTGCGTACTGGTTCCGGGTGCTAAATATGGGATTTATCTTTCACTTAAAACAGTATGCAATCCTAAAGATCCGGTATTGTTATTTGAACCCTACTGGTTGAGTTATCCTGAAATTTGTAAAAGTCTGGATTTGAATTTTCAGACCATTGCCCCCGATCCGGTATCTGGCAGGTATGCTTTAGATCAGCTCAAATCCATGATACTAGATCATAATATCAGGGCTATTGTATTAAATAACCCGGTTAATCCTTCAGGTTATATCTTTACGGAAGCAGAATTGAGTGAAATTATTGACTTTTGCAAAGCCCGGAATACCTGGGTTATTCTTGATGAAGTGTATAAAAACCTGTGCTTTGACAGGAATTTAAAATTGCATCACAATTTAGTTGCAGAAAATGTTGTCAGAGTTGGATCCTTGTCGAAAAGTTTGAATCTCCCGGGTTTCCGAGCTGGGTATGTAGTAGGTGATGCTGCATTTATCGATTTGTTTGACCGGTTGCATCAACATATCGCTACCTGTATTCATCCGCTTACAAACGAAATTATCAGTCAAATGCCTGCAGTGGCGTTTCACACTTTTTCAAATCATTGTGCTGAAGTTTATTCCGGACGATTTGAAATGGCTAAAGTAATTCTGAATAAGAATGGGTTTAAAATTCTTGAAAGCGAAGCATCATTTTACCTGATGGTGGATGTAACCAATAAATTTGCAAATGGTAATGAAGCCGGCGATTATTATGAAAAGATTGGTATCCGTTTAACTCCCGGAGAGAATTATGGGAAATGTTATCGTAATTTTATAAGACTTTGTCTTACTTTACCCGATGAGGAGCTGGCTATAGTTTTAAATCAATTATGATGAATACAGTCTTTGATTGTCACATGCATGTAGAAGGAGGAATTGAATCGTATGATTTGAATCTGGCAGGTGGAAATATTATTTATAATAGTATTGAAAGCCATAAACAGCATGCAGCTAATTATTCCGATTTTTATCATTCGCTTATTTTTGATTACCAGCATCACAGGGAGTATATCCAAAGTTGCATCAATACAAACACCATTCACGCACTTAAAATTCATACCCGTCTTCAGAAGATTCCTTTATCAGGGTATGACGAATTGATTCAGTCGCTCAAAGATATTGATAATCGAATTCCGGTTATTTATGATGCATTTTATTCTCATGGTCACCTGGATTATCAACCCAGCTTGAGAGGACTGATCAAATTGCTGGATGCCTTTCCCGAAAGGAGATTTATTATAGCCCATTCAGGTGGGTATAACATACTGAAATATTTTTTTCATCTGCGTGGCTATAAAAACGTAGGTTATGATCTCTCCTTTTCATTGCAGTATTTAAGTGATTCCAGTTGCTATGCCGATCTCATCAAGCTTATTAAATTTACTGATAAAAGCAGGATCTTTTATGGTTCTGATTTCCCGTCCGCATCCCCTTCATTGCAATACGGTATTTTAAATGAT
The DNA here is from genome assembly GCA_030855635.1 of Bacteroidota bacterium. Classification (GTDB taxonomy): domain Bacteria; phylum Bacteroidota; class Bacteroidia; order AKYH767-A; family OLB10; genus JADKJB01. The sequence goes on from JALYQW010000083.1 coordinate 49,355, forward strand.
ATTTGCAAAAAATTTAATTTATCCGGTACTGACATGGAAGGCATTTTCAAAACCAACTGGATTAATTTTATTAAAGGAAGTTAATGAAATTATGAAAATCCCCTTTAACAAGCCCTATTTTTCCGGTCGTGAAACTGAATATATCGCTCAGGCCGTTAAGAATTGTAAAATATCCGGCGATGGCGTTTTCACAAAAAAATGTCATGAGTTTTTTAAAAACAGATATGGTTTTAAAAAATGCCTGCTTACTACATCCTGCACCGATGCACTGGAAATGGCTGCCTTGTTGCTGAACATTCAACCCGGCGATGAAGTTATAATGCCTTCTTTTACTTTCGTTTCCACAGCCAATGCCTTTGTACTTAGGGGCGCAAAAATAGTTTTCGTTGATTCTCTGTCTGGGCACCCCAATATGGATGCTGATGCTATTGAATCATTAATTACTCCTAAAACCAGGGTGATTGTGCCGGTTCATTATGCAGGAGTGGCGTGTGATATGGAAAAAATTATGCAGCTAGCTGCGCGTTACGATCTTTTTGTTGTGGAAGATGCGGCACAGGCTATCGATAGTTATTTTACCGATAGTAATGGGATATCAAAACCATTGGGTAGCATCGGTCACCTCTCCGCTTTTTCTTTTCATGAAACAAAAAATATTATTTCCGGTGAAGGCGGTATGCTCGTTATAAATGATGACCGTTTTCTTAAACGCTCGGAAATTATTTGGGAAAAAGGAACTAACAGGTCAGCATTTTTCAGGGGAGAAGTGGATAAATACGGTTGGGTGGATATCGGAAGTTCATTTCTTCCTTCCGATTTAATTGCGGCTTTTCTTTTGGCGCAGCTTGAAAATATTGACCGCATTCAGGAGAGGAGAAAAGCAATATGGTGCTATTATGAAAGGGAATTGAAGTTTCTCGAAAAGGATGGTCAGGCTATGTTGCCGAAGCTACCGGGTCAAGCAACGAACAATGCGCATATGTTTTACATTATCGCCCGTGATCTTGAAACCCGGAAAGGGTTGATGAAAAAACTGGGAGCCAAAAACATTGATTCCGTTTTCCATTACCAGAGTCTCCATAAGAGCCCTTTTTATTCCGCTTTGCATTCCGGAACAGAACTACCCAATTGTGACCAATACACCGACAGGCTGTTAAGATTGCCGATGTATTTTGAATTAACGGAAGAAAACCAGTCAGTTATTGTGGAGGTTTTAAAATCTAAATAAAAGGAGTCGTTTAATATTTCAGAACACCAACTGATTCAACATTATCACGGTATTCCACTTTTATAAAATAAATTCCCTTGTTTAAATTTGGCGTAAACAAAGTCATCTTATTATAGCCTTTAAATCCATTAATTTCCATTTGTTCATACACCAGTTTTCCGATACCATCAAATACCTGTATGTTGTAAGGTCCTTCAAGAGGAAGATTAAAGCTTACAGACAATTCATCTATAAACGGATTTGGATATGCAGAATAAAGTTCAAATGAATTACCAATTACACCACATTTATTATTATTCAGCTGATTGGCATCAACACCATTGTTCGGGTTGATAGCTTCAACGCAATAATAACCTGGCAAGGTACGGGCATTGATATCATAACGTGCCGAAAACTCATACAAAATGGAAGTGCCAGGTAGCAGTAATCCGTCCCACGATTCAGTGATTACCGAACCATTATCAATGATTCCGGAGAGATCAAAATTGCTGACTGGGATATTCCCTAAGTTCATGATTTCTGCACTCAGTCCGAGTAAATCCCCATCCTGTGTGGCGAATACCTTGGTAACTGCTATATCCATATAAGGGAAAAGTATTGACACAATTTGCTGTACACTGTCAATACATCCTTCTGAACTGGTTGCTATAAGAGTAACCTGGTAAATTCCGGTATCCTGATAAGTGTGTGAGGGTGTGGTGCCTGTTCCTGAACTGCCATCGCCAAAATCCCATGAATAAGTTGCCCCGCCTGTAGTAGCATTGTTAAATGTGACCAGCAACGGAGGCGAGCCATATAACGGATCGGGAGTAAACGCAGCTTCCGGGTTGGCAAACACCGTGAGTGTTGCTGAAGCAGTTGCAGCGCAGCCTTCTGCCGAAGTAACGGTCATTGAAACAGGATAACTTCCCGGTATTACAGGTGTTATGAACGGATTTTGATCTGTTGAAGTTCCCAACGTACCAAAATCCCAATTCCAGGAGGAAACTGTACCGGTTAGGATGGTACTGGTATCATTGAACTGAACAGGAAGATTTTCACAATTGCTGGTAAATGAGAATCCCGCAACAGGATAAGGTTTAACAATGAGCGGCTTCGTTATTGTAGCGGCGCAACCTGTAGTGTTATGCTGAACTCTCAGGCTGACGACAAATGTATCGACAACTGAATAAATATGAGAAGGGCTTAACAAAGCAGAAGCAGTGCCATCACCAAAATTCCAGTTTAATATAGCTGATACCGGTATGCCTATAGGAACATAAGTAAAGGTAGATGCAAGTCCAAAACAGGGTTCATTGAATGTAAAATCAAATTCGGGAGACTGAATTACGGATACAGATTGTGTTGTGGTGTCACTGCAGCCGTTTGAAGTAGTCACGATAAGAGTTACATCATAATTTCCGGCATTTTGGAAGGTGAAATTTGCTGAGTCACCGCTACCAGTCCCCAGGCCGTCAAAATTCCACAACCAGGAAGTAATGCTGTCGCCTGCTACTGAAGATAAGGTACCATTAAATGTTGCAACAGAATCGGAACATAAAATCGAATAATTAAAATCTGCCAATGGCAATGGGTAAACATCTACTGAATCCATAAAAACATCGGTACACAGCAGATTGTTATAAACCGTCATGATTACTTCAAAACTTCCGGGAGTGGTGTAGGTGTGTGTAGGTGATGTTAGTCCGGTAAATCCACTTCCATCACCAAATGTCCAAACAATGGAGTCGATTTGTGTATTGGGTGGAGTAGTAGTAAGAGGATTAAAAGAGGTGGTTAATCCCAGGCAAACACCGGCTACAGTAAAACTTGCCGTAGGCGATGGAATCACATATACCTGCTGGGTTATGGAACTGTCGCAATAAGTTGGTGAAATAACAGTCAGGGTAACATCAAAATATCCGGTATCGCCGTAAGCATACATCGGATTGATGTCAGTTGACGCATTGCCATCACCAAAATCCCATAAATAAGTTAAAACAGTATCGACACCGGTACCTGTCGATAAATTTGTAAAGTTGACTGTATTTCCCACGCAAATAACTTGTGGTGTCCAACTGAAATTGGCTACAGGCTGATTTCCGATATGAATCGTTTGCACGATCGTATCAGAACATCCGTTAATGGCATTGGTTATAAGTATGACATCATAATCAGCTCCTGTTGCAGCATATTGATGCATTGGATCGGTAAGTGATGAAAAGCTATTATCACCAAAATCCCAATCTGAATCTACCTGCATGCCACCCTGGATGGTTGTTGTATTGGTGAAACTCACCGTTTCGCCGATACACGTATTCTCTACAGTAAATGCAGCATCAGGAGCAGGCAAAATAGTAATGGTAGCTGATATGGAATCAATACATCCTGCATCAGTCATTACTTGTAACGATATGGTAAAAGTTCCTGCGGAATCAAACGGGTGCACCGGGTTTTGAGTGGAATCATTGGCACTTCCATCGCCAAAATTCCAAACCCATTCAGTAATAACAGTTCCTGCAAATACCTGCGAAATATCGGTAAACTGAACAGGAACAAAAGAGCATTGATTGTTGGAGAATGTAAAATCAGCAACGGGCAGCGGTGAAACAAAAACACTGTCTGAAAAAGAATTGGAACAACCTGTGGAGTAGCTAGTGGTTAACGTCACATTGTATGTTCCCGAACCGGGGAATAAGTGAACAGGATTCTGATCATTACTTACCGGAGTTAAATCCCCGAAATCCCAAGTGAATGACGTCACCAGGTTAGGATTCAGAATTGAAGAATCCGTAAAGGAAACCGACTGACCCTCGCAGGCGGCAGAATATACAAAGTCAGGAAGAGGAGCTTCCTTAATAAAAATACTATCCGTAAAGTAAGCAGTAATACCATTTGCACCTGTAACTTGCAAGGATACTGGTTGATACTGGTTGAGCAAGGTGCTGCTAACATCAACTGTTGTACTGTTGCCGGATGTTACAGGTGTTGCTGTACAGGGAGCATTGAACAACAATTTATTAATGGTATTTGGTTGGTTGTTTGCAATAAATAAATGAAAACCGGTTGAGTCATTCAGATAGGTGATGTTCCTTGGACTTGTATTTTGCGGTACGGGTATAATAGAAATATCTGTGGGAGTAGTGAGTAAATTTCCATCAAAACGTATACGCTGGAACGATGTTAAAAAGAATCCGTTCGTAAGAAGAAACCAACTGTCGCCTTCATGAACAAGGCTCACACCCGAAGGATTGTCGATAGAGGTAATAGAAGAAACTATGGTTCCATTATTCGCAAGTGTAGATCCAAAATCAATAACATGTATTTTTCCTAATGCATTACTCGCATAAAAACCCACCCAGCTGCCCGCTTCACAATCATAAGCGATATCGAAGCCCCAGGGAACATTAAATTGAGGATCGGTCATGGAAGTAAAACCGGAGGGCGTGTTTGCAATGGAAGAACCAAAAATGATTTTAGTAAGATCATTGTTGGAAGCATTTGAAATGAACGCATAATAATCGGCCCCATCTTTAGCAATTTTAATACCTCTGGGAATATTCAGGTTGAAAGTACCCAGGTTGGTTCCCACAGCGGTATTATTCGCAATGCTGGTGCCCAGATCGATTCTGACAATACTTTGATTGTTGACTGTAGATACCAGTGCGTACCAGTTGCCATTATCGTTGACTAGGTCAAGACCTGCAGGTTGCGCACTCAGCAACCCACCAACAGAACCATAATCAAACACGGTTGGCACGCTGTTAATATCCGTACCAAAATCATAACGGAGCAGATTAGTTCCAAACAGGTTGGCTACAAACAAATAATGATTACCGTTATCGGTGACCAGGCGTATCTGTTGTGGAAAATTCAATCCCGCAAAATTGGATAAGAGTGAGGGAACGGGTGCGGTTTTTAACTTTCCCGGACAAAAATCCCAGATCTGGCTCACTCCGGATACGGACGTGTTGGTAACCTGGAAGGTAGCTCCCGCGCACACACTGTCGGGTGCACTGAATCCTGCAGTTGGGCATTGGGCGATAACAAAGGTTGATAAAGCCGTTAAAAGCCCGGTAACCAGGATAATTTTTCGCATTTTTGAAGTTATTAAATAAATAGGTTTGTACACAAAAATAATAATTTAAAATCAACATTTCCGGTGCCTGAAATCGTCGTAGCAACCTCGAATGATCATAAACTGCAAGAATTACGTAAGATTCTGCCTCAAAGTTTCAAATTTTCAGGAATGAGTGATTATGGATGGAAGGATGAGATACCTGAAACGGGCGATTCCTTTACAGATAATGCCTTGCAGAAAGCCCGTTATCTCTTCAGCAAGTATCACGTAAACTCACTTGCCGACGATTCCGGACTTGAAGTGGAGGCCCTTAACGGGAAGCCCGGTATTTTCTCGGCGCGTTATGCCGGCCCTGCTGCTGATTCTGTGACGAATCTTAATAAGTTACTGGCTGATATGAGAGGTGCGACCAACCGGAGAGCGCGGTTCGTGACCGTGTTAGCACTCATTTTCAATGGACAGGAATTTCTCTTTGAAGGACGTATCGAAGGGATTATCAGTGAAACACCTTCCGGTCAGGCCGGATTTGGTTACGACCCCGTCTTCATCCCGCAAGGTTATACCAAAACATTCGCTCAAATGCATGCCGATGAAAAAAACAAAATCAGTCACAGATCCATCGCCGCCGGCCATTTAAGTAATTTCTTGAAAACCCTCCAATAGCCATTCCACCATTATCAATTCCCTCCGAATCACCCCTTTTCAACACCCTGTGCGTTAATAAAAACTGACTTAGCCCTCCGTTTTCCGGCATATTCGGGTCACTTTTCCTAACTTTGTAATCTATGAAAACAAGAATTGGCGTCATCTTCGGAGGAGCTTCCCGCGAAAGGGAAATTTCATTTGCAGGCGGAAGAACTGTTTATGATAACCTTGACAAATCATTGTTTGATGCTGTGCCGGTTTTTATCGACAGCTTCAACAATTTCATTCTCATCAATTGGGAATTTATTTATAAAGGCAGTATCCGCGATTTTTATCCCCCGCAGGAGTTACAGGAGCCTTCACCGAATTCCTACCAGGTGTATGCTGAAAGTGCAGGTGACCTGAATCCGCAGGAGCAGATGAAACTGATTCATAAAATCGGTGCCAGAATTGAGCCATCATCACTCTCCGGTATCATCGACTTTGCTTTTCTCTGTTTGCACGGAAGTGATGGAGAAGACGGGCGCATCCAGGGATTGCTTGAATTTTACAGGATCCCGTATTCCGGTTCCGGTATTATGTCATCATGCACCGGGATGAATAAGGCAAGGCAAAAAGAATTGATGCATTTGGCCGGATTTCATACGCCAGCATCCGTTACCATAAAGCGGCAGGAATGGTTTAAGAAAAATGCACCTACTGATTTCTATGAAAACATTTCTACCAGGTTTTCATATCCTTTTGTCGTGAAATCAGCCAACCAGGGCTCTTCCATCGGAATTTCAATTGTTACTGAAGATGATGAGGATAAATTCAGGAGTGCAGTAGACCGGTCTTTTTTTACCTGTCGCCTGACCCGTGAGAACTGGAATGAAAAAAGTTTTAAGGAGAAAGTAGAACTGGTACGCTCACTAACCGATCTCCGTGAAGGAATTGGTGTGCCGGTAAAAATTTCCGGTAAAATAATTTTCCATCCCGAAGAATTGCTTTCCAATCTCAACCAGCTTTTTTCAGAACCGGAGGAAATGGTGTTGATAGAAAGTGTGGAAGGTGAAAGCGAAGTATTAATAGAAGAATTTATAGATGGAAAAGAATTTTCGTGTATCGTTATTGAAAACACTGATGGAACTCCCGTCGCACTTCCCCCCACGGAAATAAAAAAAGGTAAGGAACTGTTTGATTACCGGTCGAAATATCTGCCCGGCTTATCGCGAAAGATAACTCCAATACAACTTCCGGTTGAGGAAATTCAACGCATAAGGAAAATGTGCCAGGCATTATTTACCGATCTTGATTTTGATGTGTATGCACGCATTGATGGATTTATTAAAGACGATGGAACCATTTTCCTGAACGATCCCAATACTACTTCCGGAATGTTGCCGTCATCTTTTTTCTTTCACCAGGCTGCTGAAATCGGATTGACACCGTCACAGTTTATCACTTACATTATACGAAGTTCACTGAAGTCACGCATCAGTGATATCAAATCCTACAAAAATATTCCATGGCTGCTGCAGCATCTTGATCAGAACATTGCAGGGCAGCAGAAAGCACAACAGTTGCGAAAAAAAGTAGCCATCATCATGGGTGGTTATTCTTCTGAGCGGCATATATCGGTTGAAAGCGGACGAAATGTTTTTGAAAAACTGGCTTCTTCCGATCGCTATCAGCCCATTCCTGTTTTCCTTTCGGGAAATGACCAGGCACATACTCTTCATCTTATCCCTGTAAATGTTTTACTTAAAGATAATGCCGATGATATCCGTGAAAAAATCGCTCACTTTGACCGCCATCCGGTTATTGATGTAATCATTTCGGAGTGCGCTGCCATCACGAATATGTATTCATCGGCAGGAAACCTGGAAGCACCACGGCAAATCAGTTACCAGGACCTTGCGACCATGGCGGATGCTGTTTTTATTGCACTGCACGGACGACCCGGTGAAGATGGTGTGGTGCAGGCCCGGCTGGAAGAAGTGGGATTGCCTTACAATGGATCCGGCGTTGCCACATCAAAAGTTACCATCGACAAATTTACTACGAACGAAATTCTGATGAAAAATGGCATTCATGCCGCCAGGCATGTTGTGGTCCAGGAGTTGGAGTGGAGACGTGATCCGGGTGCTTTTGAAGAAGCAATACTCCGCGAGTTCCAGTTTCCATTTATAGCAAAACCTGTTGATGACGGCTGCAGTTCCGCAGTTAAGATTATCAGAAATGAGAATGAATTGCATGCTTTCTCGGAACTGATCTTTCGCAAAACGGAAGAATTGATTCCCGCCGCAGCGGCACAACTAAAAATAAAACCGAAAGAGGAGTTTCCCAACAAAACCTGTTTCCTTATCGAAGAGCTGATCGTTGCGGGCAAAGCAGGTAAATTCCTGGAAGTAACCGGTGGTCTGCTCACTTATTTTAATGAAAAAGGTGAACTGGAGTATGAAATATTTGAAGCTTCAGAAGCGTTATCGGAAGGGGATGTTTTATCACTGGAGGAAAAATTCCTTGCCGGTCAAGGGCAAAACATAACACCCGCCCGTTACAGCAAAGATCCTGATGAGAACCGGCGAATTTCTTCCGCCGTTAAGGAAGAACTTGAAAAAGTGGCACGGATACTTAAAGTGGAAGGCTATGCCAGGATTGATGCATTTGTGAGAATATTCGATGACAAAACGGTGGAAGTGCTGGTCATTGAAGTCAATTCTCTTCCCGGTATGACGCCTGCCACCTGTATCTTTCACCAGGCAGCCATTAATCATTACAAACCCTATGAATTTATTGATAAACTGATTGATTTCGGGTTCAGCAGGAAAAACTTAAGTAAAGAAGGATTTAAATTGTAAATGATGAAGCTTTTTTTTGAATTCCTGAAATCGAAACTGTTTTTAATTAACCTGTTAATTGCTGCGGTGCTGTTAGTAGCAACATTTGGATTCACATACAAATGGCTCGGTACCTACACCAAACATGGAAGCAGTGTGAGTGTTCCCGATGTGCGGGGTATGCAGATGGATAAGTTGCAAAGTTTCCTTGATAATAAAAACCTCCGGTACCAGGTTGCTGATTCCACTATATTCGATATGACAAAACCTCCGGGCACCGTTATTGAACAGGATCCCAGGCCCAATGAAAAAGTTAAGGAACACCGTACCATTTATCTTTCGATTACCAGGTCAACACCTCCGGGAGTTAAAATTCCGGATCTTGAAGATAATTCGCTGCGACAAGCTGAAGCTATTTTGAGGTCTTATGGTTTGATAAGGGGTGAACTCATATACAAACCTGATCTTGCAAAAAATGCAGTATTGGAAATGCAGATCGATGGCAAGAAGGTTGAAAAAGGCGAAGAAGTAACAAAAGGAACAGTGATTGATCTTGTTTTGGGTGACGGGTTTGGAAATACAAAAGTTGCCGTGCCACTACTCTTTAATCTGGATCTTGATGAAGCACTCTTTGTGTTGAAAGCATCTTCGTTAAACGTTGGAGCTGTGGTGCTGGATGGAACTGTTAAAGATTCGAGCAGGGCCAGGGTTTACAAACAGTCCCCGGTTTATGAAAGTGAAAAAACAATCAGCCAGGGTGAATCAGTTGATATATTTCTTACACAATCGCAGGCAGTCATACTCATGAATGACCCCGATAATAAAATTGAAAACGATGAAGAATAATCTTACCATTTTACTGCTGTTGATTTTTTGTGTCTTCGCGAAACCTCTTGTTGCACAGGATGAAATTATTTCAGATCTGCAATATAATTATGTGATCAAAAATGAGTTGTTACGACAGGCTTCCGGCGTGGGTGCTGCAAAAATTCCTGTAACGGCTTCCGCGGATACGTTATTTCTTCCATTCTTCGATGACTTCTCCACCAACACTGTGTGGCCATCACAAGACAGGTGGTCAGACAGCACCGCATTCGTAAATTATAACTTTGGAATAAATCCACCAACCCTGGGTATGGTTACTTTTGACGGACTGAATAAACTGGGAAATCCTTACGATAATTCCAATACGAATGCAAATGGATTGTGTGATGTACTTACTTCAAATGCGCTGAACCTTTTAAATGATGATAACGGATTGCCCTACAATCCATCTGACAGTATCTTCCTTGTGTTTCAATTCCAGAGAAAGGGTAGAGGAGATAATCCCGAGGCGAGTGATTCACTGGTGCTGCAGTTTCTTGATCCGGCAACACAGGTGTGGCAATCGGTGTGGAATGCTTTTGGGACTACTTCGGGTGATACCGTATTTAATAAAGTTAAGATCAGCATAAACGATCCGGTTTACAGACAGAATGGATTCCGGTTCCGTTTTCGCAACCACGGTTCCAAAACCGGTATGCTCGATTTGTGGCATGTGGATTATGTGAGCCTCAGAAAATTTCTCCCTCCTGATTTTGAAAATATCAAGGATTATGCTTTTGTGTACCAGGGTAAATCGTTGCTTAATAATTACAGTGCACTGCCCTGGAAACATTTTTCATTTTTAACAACAGGCCAGCAACAGGCATTTGTGAAGCCTGAAGCAGAATTGACGTTACGCAATAATAATGATGCCAATCCATTTCCAATTACAGTTTCAGGGAATATGTATGACCAGTATAACAACATCACTCCACTGGTGGGTGGTGGCGGACTCAATAATATTGTGGTGCCACTCAATCAAAACCTAACACCACCGGCTACTTTGCTTAGTAATTCCATTTTTCAGGATCCCACTACCGGTGAACAGGCAACCTTTATTGCAAAGTATGAAATAGGCACTACAACGGGCGGTGGAGTGGTGGATGACTTTCCACAAAATGATACATTGTATTATGAACAGGATTTTCATAACTATTACGCTTATGATGACGGATCAGCAGAGCTGGGATATGGTGTGAATGGAGTAGGAGCTTCTCTGGCTTATAAGTTTGAAATATTAAAAGGTGATACGTTGCGTGGCATCAGTATCTATTTTGCTCAACTGGGAATTAGTGTTACCAACCAGATATTCCGTCTTGCAATATGGAGTGGAAATGCAGCGGGGCCTGTTGGTGCACCGGTGTATGAAAAGTTTAATCAGACCCCCAATTATTCCGACAGCATCAACGGGTTTTACACTTACTCAACAGACGCGGTTTTTGTTCCTGCCGGCACCTGGTATTTTGGTTTTATCCAGAATAACTCTGTGCTGATTAATCTGGGTCTCGATGTCAATACACCGGCCGATCCTACCCGTAAGTTTATTAACACCTCAGGAAACTGGATTAACTCCCAGCTGCCCGGTATGTGGATGATTCGTCCTGTATTTAGTCAGATGCCGATTAATACCGGCGTTGCTGAAAACCTGCAACATGATGCGTTGAGTGTTTATCCTGTGCCCGCTTCCAATATCCTTCATATCGCATTCGATCATTCCCGGGCGGATGATTTCAATATCAGGATTACTGACCTTACGGGAAGAACGCTGTTGTTTAACGAGAGGTTTACTGCTGATGTTGATGTTTCAGAATTTTCAAACGGTATGTATTTACTGCATATATCCGATCCCGTTAGTGGTCAAACCCTGAGCCGTAAAATACTCGTATCCGGAAAATAACCTGGATTATGCAACAGGAAACAGAAGATCAGGATGCGGGTGAACAGGAAGAATTATACGAACATCATCGTATCATAGTTGACAAAGGGCAATCACTGTTACGCATCGATAAATTTTTAATGATGCGGCTGGTGAATGTTTCCCGCAACCGCATTCAGAACGCTGCAGATGCCGGTAGTATTCTTGTTAATAGTGTTCCAGTAAAGCCCAGCTACAGGGTAAAGCCTGCTGATACTATCACCATCGTACTGGCGCATCCTCCACGTGATGTAGAAATTATAGCCGAAGATATTCCTGTTGAAATTCTCTACGAGGATGCGGATCTTGTTATCGTTAATAAACATGCCGGCCTTGTAGTTCATCCGGGTTACGGAAATTATTCCGGCACACTTGTTAATGCTATGGCCTATCACTTTCATCCCGACCTGCTGGGTAAATCGATTGAAGCCGAAACCATACGTCCGGGGCTGGTACACCGGATTGATAAAAACACTTCGGGAATCATGGTAATCGGAAGAAGTGAAAAAGCACTCACCCATCTTGCCAAACAATTTTACGACCGCACTATCAAACGCAGGTACCTGGCATTGGTATGGGGCGATTTCGATGGGGATGAAGGCACTATTACCGGTCATATCGGCCGCAATCAAACCGATCGGAAATCCATGGAAGTGTATCCTGATGGTGAACATGGCAAACATGCAGTAACACACTACAAAGTTCTTGAACGATTCGGGTATGTTACTTTAGTGGAATGCCGTTTGGAAACCGGGCGTACCCACCAGATTCGTGTGCACATGAAGCATATTGGTCACCCTTTATTTAATGATGAAACATACGGCGGCAAAAAAATTCTGAAAGGCACTACATTTTCAAAGTATAAACTTTTTGTAGAGCATTGTTTTGAGATGGTCCCCGGACAGGCATTGCACGCACGCTCACTGGGCTTCATTCATCCGTCAACCGGTAAGGAAATGTATTTTGAAGCACCGCCTCCGCAAAATTTCCACAGCATGCTCGATCGGTGGAGAGTGTATATACAAAGCAGGGGTTGGTAGCTAAAAAGTGCAAGTAGGAACTGATTTTAGTTTTGACGGTAAGTTTTCACAACATTGTACAAAGTATCCCTTTCAACAGCGGTTTTGCCGGTTTGCTGGATCATCGCAACCAGTTGCTCAGTGGTCAGTGACGGCGATTGTTCTTCAGCACCGGCCATGGAATAAATTTTAGTGGAATCATCAATAGTTCCGTCCATGTCATCCACACCGAAATTCAAACTGGTTTGAGCCGTATTCCGACCTATCATGGGCCAGTAGGCTTTAATGTGATTGAAGTTATCCATAAAGATCCTCGAAACAGCATAATTCTTCAGATCTTCTATCATGGTAACTTCGGCAATGTGTGACATTTCATTGTCGCCATTTCTGAATTTAAGTGGAATGAATGTATTGAATCCACCTGTATTATCCTGGAGGTTTCGCAATCGGTTCATATGATCTGCCCGGTGCTTATACGTTTCCAGGTGACCATACAACATGGTTGCATTGGAAGCTATTCCGAGACGGTGAGCAGTTTCATGTATTTCGAGCCATTGTTCACTGGTACACTTATCGGCACAAATCAGGTTGCGAATAGTTTCATCAAAAATTTCAGCACCACCCCCGGGAAGTGAATCAAGACCTGCTGCTTTTAAATATCCGAGACCTTCCCTGTAATTCATTTTTGCTTTACGGAACATGTAATCGAGTTCCACAGCCGTGAAAGCTTTGATATGCAAACCGGGCCGGTGTGATTTTATCTGTCGTAAAAGCCCTGCGAAGTAATGCACATCCATTTTAGGATGAACACCTCCCACAATATGAACTTCAGTAACATCCTGACCATCGTACGCTTTTACACGGTCCATCATTTCTTCGATGGTTAGTTCCCACCCGGCTTCTTTATTTTTATATAATCTCGAATACGAACAAAATTTGCATGAAAACACACAAACATTGGTAGGCTCAATATGGAAATTCCTGTTGAAGTAAATGTTATTTCCGTTTTTCCGGGTCTGAACATAGTTGGCTAGCGCACCTAAAAAACCCAGTTCGCCTTTTTCATATAACACTACAGCTTCCGGTTCCGAAATTCTTTTACCCTGTATCACCTTATCGGCAATGGAACTAAGTTCATTATCGGTTGAAAGGAAAAACAAATCATTCAAACTGGTAGTTTCCGGGGAAGCGCTCATGAGGAAGAATATATCTGACAAACCAACCAAAACCGGAATTGTTTGCCTGCTTCAAAATTACAAAAAAAAGGCTGCCCTGAACGGACAGCCTTTTCGCAAGGGAACACATTAAAATTATTTATCCAGCATGATGCGATAAACGCTATTGCTGCTTGCAGTTTTAATTTCTACAAAGTATAATCCGTTCGACAAATCAGTAAGATCTAAACGGTGAGTTCCGCTGAAGTTGTTGAAATCGGTTGTCATTACGATTTGACCGATTGTATTTACAACAGAAACAGTTGCTTTTTCCGAAACCAAATTGCTGTTATGAATCATAAGGAAGCCCTGAGTAGGGTTGGGATAAAGAGCGATACCATTCTGGACCGGGTTATTGGTGCTGTTGGTAGGGCACACAACCGGGAAGATCGCCATAGAAACATCAAGACCCCATGAAGTAGGTGTTTCAGAGAAAGCATGCCAGTCGAAAGACGAGAATTGCTCCCATGCAGTATTGGGAGTTACTTCCCCGTCAAGAGTGTTTAATATGGCAAGGGTATCACCAATAATATAATCAAATTCAATACCCAGGTAAAACGGACCTGTAACATCAACAGGTGGGTTAAATGTAGCCAGTGTTAAATTACCGCCCATAACATCGGCAGCCGCCTGTGAATAGGTAACTGTAGTGGTACCCATTTCAGCTCCGGGTGAACCTGAAGCACCGGTATTATCCCACACTGTTACATCAAAGGTGTTGGTGGTGTTGGAGGCCGTTGCTACTCCAAATGCGATAAGAGCATTAGTGATCTGTGAATTCGGAGCCACTGGTTGGGAGAAATAATCAGCTTTGGCTACATCCAGGTAATCATTATGACCTGATACATATCCAACCGTTGAGGCATACAATGTAGGAGTACCTGTGGCAGGGAAGTTCTCCAGAGTATCGCAAACCAGTCCGCCCTGCGTCACATTGATATACGCTGTTTTTGTTTCTGTGTCGGTGCCTGTAGCATTGGAAGCTATTAATGTAACCGTGTAGGTTCCTGCAGTATTGTAAGTAATACTAGTTGGGTTCTGCATACTGGAAGCTCCGGGAGTACCACCGGCGAAAGTCCAGACCCAGGATGTAGGCGAACCGGCTGATAAATCGGTAAAGTTGATACTTGTTCCGACAAGGAGGTTGGTTGACGATGCTGAAAAGTTTGCGGTAGGTGCACCTGCAATAACAGGAACACAACCCAGTGAGTTCAGGATGGTCGGACGTGAAGCCGTGATGGCAGCGTTCATACGGGTTCCCTGGCCTGAAGTGAACATATACATACACGCATCATCGGTGTAGTCCATGTAATTCATATACATTGCACCGTTAGGACCACTGCTGCAGGAAAGTTGGGGGAAAGAAGGACATCCGAAATTGAGGTTTGACTGTGTAGGGGTGTCAGTAACAAAATCATTACCACAGTTGGAATCTCCATTGATATGACGCAGGTTCAGCCAGTGACCAATTTCATGCGTGGCAGTGCGTCCCCTGTTATAGGAAGAAGTCGTTCCCAGAGCACCGGGACCGCCTACTGTACCGTTTAACACAACTACACCGTCAGTGGCAGCAGCTCCGCCGGGGAACTGGGCATAACCAAGTAATCCACCACTCAGGTTTCCTACCCAGATATTGAGGTAGCTGGTTGCAGGCCATGCGTTATCACCACCCTGTGCATCGAATTTAATTCCGTTGTTTTGGGAGAAAGAAGTGGTTGAAGTCTGTTTACGTATGATACCATCAGTAGTATTACCATTCGGATCCTGCACGGCAAGGCAAAACTGGATGCCGGTAGGTGCAACATTTGCCTGGAATACTGATGGAACGTTGGTAACGTCAACGTTGGTAGCAGAAAAATCCTGGTTCAACACATCCATCTGCGCGTTGATACGTGCATTGGAAATGTTCTGTGTAGTATTATTGGTGCTGTAAAGAATGTGAAACACAACAGGAATGGTAATCGTACCGGTAGTTTTCCATGTTTTATCATTCGCCATACGCTGCTGAATGAGTTGCTCAATTCCATTTAACCGGCCTTCAAATCCCGGATCAATGGCTTTCATCAGTTCATGATTTTCCATTGTGCCACAACGATTACTCTGAGCTACTGCAGCCCCGAATGAAAGCCATAAGACACTTACAAGAAGTAAAATTTTTTTCATTTTGATTTTTTAATAATTATAGTTTGTTTGATTGATTTTTGATCGAAGGATCAGTGTTGACTACTACAAAAATAACAAAATCCACTCTCATAAAAGGCAGGAAACTTAAAAAGTTTGTAAATTTTGTAAGGTATTAAAAATCAATGATTTGTTTTTTTTTCTTGAGCTGGGCAATAAAGTAATTGACCCTGATGGAGGGGCGTGTAGCTAGAGCGTGAAACGAAAATGGGAGTGACATAGTGTTTTGTCAAAATCAGGTCAAATTTTAGCTGTTCCTGTGGGGATGGCACCTAACCTTCTATGAAATATGTACATTTATCGAATGAAATACAGGATTTTGTTAGTGGAAGATGAACCTTCTCTTAGTGAAACCATAAAGTTGAATCTGGAACTGGAAGGTTATACGGTTCAAATCGCCCGTGATGGGAAGAGTGCCCTGAAATCATTCAAGAGTGAGCGTTTCAACCTGATTATCCTGGATGTGATGCTGCCTGAAATGGATGGGTTTACGGTTTGTGAAGCCATCCGTCTTGAAAATCCCGCTATTCCTGTTTTATTCCTCACTGCTAAAAACTCAAGTTCCGACCGTGTTTACGGATTGAAAATTGGCGCCGATGATTACCTGACCAAACCTTTCAACCTGGAAGAATTGCTGCTTCGCGTGCAGAATTTGCTCCGGCGTTCGCTTAAATCGCAAGACGCACCAGGTATGACTGAATACAGCATTGGCGATTCCAAAATCAATTTTGTAAACCAGGAAATTTTAAAGAGTAAAGAAACCATTCATCTCACACGAAAGGAAACCCTTTTACTGAAATTACTGATTGAAAGAAGAAACGAAGTCGTATCACGTGAGCACATCCTGGAAACAGTATGGGGATATGATATTTATCCTTCTACCCGTACCATCGATAATTTTATGGTTTCTTTCCGGAAATATTTTGAAAAAGATCCTTCCAATCCCCAGTATTTTCAATCGGTGAGAGGCATCGGTTACCGGTTTGTAGATTCTATGAAATAGAAAATTCCATTTTTTTTTAAAGCTTACGGCCCAAATTACATCTTAAAATTTTCTATCACTTTTTATTTGGAAAGTTTTCTAACTTTATCGCGTTCTTTTTTATGTTATGCTTTATTAAATTAAATTCCCTGTGCTATCATTTATCGCAAGATTAATTACGACATCCCTGGCGGTGATCATCGTGGCGTACCTGTTGCCTGGTGTGCATGTTGAGAGTGCATTGAGTGCTATCGGACTTGCACTGGTACTATCTCTGCTGAATATTTTCGTTAAACCGCTGCTCATCCTGCTCACACTTCCAATCACTGTGCTGACATTAGGCTTGTTTTTACTCGTGGTCAATGCACTCATCCTCCTTCTCGCTGCCGAACTGGTATCCGGGTTTTCAATTGATGGCTTTTGGTGGGCATTGCTGTTCAGCATTATTTTATCCATTGTGGTGTCGGTCCTTGAATCATTCCGGACTAAATCATCCCGTAAGGAGTAATAAATTATTTGTTGCAAATAGTTTTATACGGGCAATACTTACATTGATTCTCATCGGTAGTCTGTGCAAAATAGATTTCCGGATTTAATATTTCCGCAATTTTTCCGGCGAGATGATTTCTGAATTCATTCAGTTTATCTTCTGCAATAACAGATCCATCACCCGGCCATGAAATGCCGCTTCCCAAATTCCGGGCAATATAAAATCCTGTTTTAACCGGTTTACCAGGGAAATTCAAACGGAAAAGCAACGCGTAAAAGTAAAGCTGAAAAAGTGACTTTTTAGCTGGATCAATCACCAATTCTTCCAGAGAAGCACTTCTTAAATCCACCTGCCCGGTTTTATAGTCGATGATCCTGGTAATTCCTCCCGATTCATCCATCCGGTCGATGCTCCCATATAAGGAAACATTATAATTTTCAACCTGAAAAATACCCGTAAGTTTTTCTTCAAGTCCTGTAATCTGAAAAGGCACATCCGATTTATCGGAAATCAAAATCCGTTTCACCAGTTCCCGTATCACTTCTATCGAGAGAATATCAGCACCTTCCAATTGAGATGATGACATCTTGTAAATTTCTTTTAAAGCCGTTTGCACGGCGTCATCAACTTTCGAAATAAGCAGGTCAATTTTGCCTGCATCAATAACACCGGGTTGTGAATCGTACAACAGTTCCAGAGCGCGATGCAGGATGGTGCCGAATGTATTGTCCTCCATCGAAACTGATGCTACCTCTTTTTCTTTAAGCCCCGCAACATAGCGGAAATAAAATTTAAGGCTGCAGCTGATATACGTGCTAATCGCGGAACTTGAAAACTTGCGTTGCATAATTCCTTCCTTATCGGGAAGAAACTGACTTAAACGCTGCATAATATCCGCGTCTTTTTTAATGACGATGGGTTGAATGACTTCAGGAATGATTGGTGTTTTAACAAACCCCGTACTAATATTAAGCCGGTTACCCATTACTTTGCTTAGTTCCTGTTGAATTTGCAACAGGAAACGGCTGGGTTCACCACCATTCGATTTGCTGACTTCGGAGTTGTAAATCAGGTAACAATTTTCGGCCCGGTGAAGCAACCTGTAAAAATGATATGAATACGAGGCATCCTGGTCCTGGTAAGTTGACAATCCATATCCCTTGCGCAATGAAAACGGAATAAACGATTTATTGGATGCTGTTGCAGGAAGAATGCCTTCATTCACATTCAGCAGGATCACCGTTTTAAAATCAAGTGCTCTTGTCTCAAGAAATCCCATTATCTGCAAGCCCTGTACCGGCTCCCCTGAAAAGGGTACTTTTAATCCCGCAACACATTCTGCTGCCATCTGCCAGGCTGTTTCGGTGCTGATCACATTCAAATGATCCTGCAAATGTCCGGCAAGCAGTTTCAGTTCATTGGTAATGTATTCAATAACTTTATCTTCAAAATGAACTGCATGACCTGATTTGCTGATCAAATCATCACGAAGATAGTGCAGCACTTTTTGAAGATAACTAAAAACTTCACCTGCACCTGAAATTTTTGAGAACACGGTTTCTGCATTTTCAAATCCATATTCACGTGCAATTTCAATAGCACCGGCATAAATAGTGTGCATATCTGTTTTAGTATCCGGTTTGGTAATTTTCCCTCTGAACAACGGATGACTGAATACCCGCTTGATATAACGGTGATGGAATGTGGTAAAATTATTTTTGTTGTTACCCGGGTGCTTATGCAAATCATGAAGGATCCGTATCAGTTCCAGGTACTGGCTTTGCAGTAACGGATATCCCATTGTAACATTTATGGTTTCAATGGTAGGAGGAATAGAGTAGAGGACCGGGAAAAGCATATTTTCATCTGCCAGTATGATGGCAGTACTGTTAGGGTCGAGTTTACCCGCTGCCTGCAATCTGAAAAGTAATTCACCCGTATATTTCGCCTGGCCTGCTACCAGTGGTATCCCTGTTATTTCAATGTTTTTCACTCCAGTGTCGAAGTGGGAAATGGTTTTGTTAGGATCCGGTTGAAAGAGTGGTGATTTACGGAAGTAGTATCCGGCCTCATGGTTTTTGTTGTTGATATAATAAGGATCGCTGTCCCACAACACCGTGACACCCTGTTTTTCAATCAGCTTTTGTATCAGTTCTTCTTCAATTCTTGAAAATCCGTAAAAACCAGCAAAAATAAAATTCTTCCAGGGGCTTGTGAAGGTGCCGTCTTTAAGTTTTTTTATAATACTCCTGTACGCTTTTCCTTCATAGGTATATCCTTTTGCATTCAGAATGATATTGTATTCCTCATAAATTTGCCGCAACCTGTTCCATGTCCCCGCAAAAAGTTCCTGTATTTTGGTAAGTTTTTTTTCATTCATTGAAGCAATAAATTCCTGAATCCAGTACAATGAAGAAGGATCGGGCAAAAAAGCTGCATCAATTTTTTTTAGTTCACTAATGTTGGTGAAGATCCGCGATGGATCGGATAATTGCTTGTCGATTTCATCAAAGTCGTTCATAAGCATTTGCCCCCACGCATAAAAACGGTCAAAGCCCTGTTCCGGCCAATGAGTTTTATACACTTCAAATAAAGTAAGTAACAAAGGAATTTCTTCAGAAACGGGATGCGTGGCATGTTTGGAAACAAAATCACCTATTCCCAAAATTCCCGGTGACCAAACCGGCTGCTCTAACCGGGCGGCAAACCGGTTGCGGAATATCAGGCAGGCTCTTCGTGTAGGAAAAATCACGCAAACACCCCTCAGGTCATTGCCGTGTTTCTCCTGTACTTCATGAATCACCCGGTCAATAAAAGTATCCATAATGGCAATTAGTTCTTTTTTTTGAACTGCTAAGGTGGTTAATTTTTTTGTTGAAAACGTAACGGACCATCAACTCACATGACCGCTTATTACGAATATTTTTACAGGGATGCGAAATTCAAGGAATCCCCGATTGATAGTCTTTCTGATTGTAATTTTCATGGTCTCGGGTGTTGTAAAGGTTGATGCCAGGGAAATTGTAGGATATTATGCATCCTGGAAATGGTATAAGCGCGGCAAACTCGTAAATCCGCTTACCATTGATTATTCTAAATATACTATTATCAACTATGCCTTTTTTAAACCGGGATCGCAAGGAACCATCAGTGAAGGTGATGCCTGGGCAGACAAAAATATTTTGCTAGGTAAGGTGATTTCCAGCAACGATATCACCCGGCATGATGCTTCTACTTCGCTGATAGTAAATGCCCATAAAAATAACGTTAAGGTAATTGCCTCGATCGGTGGATGGAGTTGGTCATCCGATTTTCCGGCTATTGCTGCCGATAAAACCAAGCGCGAGCGTTTTGCTTTATCGTGTCTGGGTCTCATTCACAAATATAATTTCGATGGAATTGATATTGATTGGGAATTCCCCGGCGGCAAAATGCATAATGGCTCCCCGGCTGATAAAAATAATTTTTCGCTCTTACTGGAGGCAATTCGGGAAGTGCTGGATGCCGAAGGTGAAAAAAAAGGAAGAAAATATTACCTGACCTCTGCCTTCGGGCCCGCACCCAATCATCTTGCTCACATCGACTGGGAACGGGTGGAGCCTTTGCTGGATATTATTCACATAATGACGTATAACTACTATGGCACATGGGATAAGATAACCAACCACAATGCGCCATTGCATCCTTCCCTTTACGGGAGCCGCGTTTATGCAACTTCAGCAACCATAAACTCACTGGTAAATGATTATCGGGTACCCGCGTCTAAAATTACTCTCGGTCTGGCTTTTTATGGACGCTCAGCACTGATGAATCAGCCAGCTACATTGCATGCTGCTTCAACAGGAAGGTCCGATAGTCATATTTTTTCGGAAGATAATGGTACTCCGTCGTATTATAATATCGTATTAAAATCAGACTTGTTCAACCGGGAATGGGACGCTGTTGCGGGTGTTCCTTACCTTACGGGAAAGAAAGGGTGCACTACGTTTGTGTCGTATGATGATCCTGAATCCATCAGGTTGAAAGCCGGCTTCGCAATACAAATGAAACTTGGCGGGGTGGTTATCTGGGATTTATCAGGCGATTACCTGGAAACCTTCCCCGGATCAGGAAAAATTGCAGGAACCCCTCTGGTCGATGCCGTACATGCGGCCTTTACGGATGTTCTTGCTGCGGAAACTATCGAATGTGGGACAGATTTGCTGGTTTTTCCAAATCCTTTCAGAGATGAGTTGGACCTGACCTGGAATTCCGGCTGTGAAGTAGCTGAAATAGCAGTGAGGAACTCATCCGGGCAAACCGTTTTTATCACAGAACAACAGCTTTATGGAAAGCTGAAAATTGTAACCTCCGGCTGGACACCGGGCTGGTATATTGTGCAACTGGTTTCAGCCGGCGGATCAACAGGCCGGAAAGTACTGAAATTGTAATTTTGCACCCGGAGTAGCCAAAAACAGCACGGGTTTTCTTAAATTTACACCACCGATACTGTTATGAGGAACTTCATTCACTCCATGCTTCTTTTCCTGATTTCGCTGCTGCTCATGCAGGGGTGCAGCCCTAAGAGCGCACCGGTTCCTTCACAGAAACAAGATCCTGTTCCGGCAAGTCAAAACACATCACTTCGGCTCTGGAATGATTCGGATAGTTCCTATATACAGCCCGCCTGCCCTGGGAAAATACTGCCGCTGACGTATCGCCTGCTCAAGCTGGATACTATGAAAGTCAGGAATCAACTTATGATACAGGGTCCCGAACCCGGACTGGTATCAAAAGAAACTTTTAACATTGAAATTCCTTTACCCGACGGCACCTGGGAACCGTTTGTTATGACACAAGTGCAGGTAATGGCACCGGAACTTGCTGCTAAGTTTCCTTATTTGAAAACGTATTCAGGCTATAGCAGCGTTTACCCGGCCGATCAAATCAGGCTTGAAGCAGGTCCCGATGGTGTTAGTGCGATGATTCTTTCTACCCGGGGCTCCATCATGATCGATCCTTTTTGCAAGGATGATAAAATTTATATGATCAGCTATTTTAAAAAAAACCTTCCGGGAGGAAAAGAGGAATTTGAAATAAAATAAATCAGAATCAACCTATAAAAAAAGAAATAAAATTTAAAAAAAATTCATATGATCAATCGATTACTTTCTTTAACCGCAATTTTAATTTTACTCTTACCGGGTTTGCAAACTTTTGCAGGAAACTCAACAAGTGCATGGTATCCGGTTGAAAACAACAGAGTCGCTCTTAAAGGGGAACAACTTATTAAGGCAAGGCAGTATCGCAGTTATTACCTTGATTTAAACTCATTGAAAGCAGAACTGAAACAGGTTACTGATGATATCGCAACCGGCAAATCAAAAGAAACCATTTTAAGTTTACCAATGTCGGATGGCACTTTCCAGGATTTTAAAATCACAGCTTCCACGGTAATGCATCCTGACCTGGGAGCCCGGTATCCGCAAATAAAAACGTACAATGCCGAAGGAGTTACTGACCGTTCTGCAATTGCCAAGCTGGATGTTACACCATTTGGTTTTCATGCCATGATATTATCAGCCGATGGAACAACTTACATTGATCCATTTTCATTACAGGATCCTGATTATTATATGGTGTATCATAAGCGTGATTTTTATTCGGATCAGGAATTTGTTTGTCATACCAATGGGAGTGAAAATGTTATTGAAGCAGAGCGATTAATAGCTCCCGGAACCGGTGTTGCAAAATCAATTGGAAGCGAACTAAAAACCTATCGTCTGGCTTTAGCCACTACCGGTGAATACACTGGTTTTTTTGGAGGCACTGTTCCTGGTGCACTTGCCGCTATGGTAACTGCTGTTAACAGGGTTACCGGAATTTATGAGCGTGAATTTGCGATCCGCCTGGAGTTGATTCCAAATACTGATACACTAATATTTACCAATGCAGCTACTGACCCTTATGATAATTATGACGGCGGGGCAATGCTTGCACAAAATCAAACTACGTGTGCAGCCCGCATAGGAGGCGGAAATTATGATATTGGCCATGTATTCAGCACAGGAGGCGGCGGCATTGCAGGACTTGGAGTAATTTGTAATTTCTCACAAAAGGCGAAAGGTGTTACCGGTTTGCCTACACCTAACGGAGATCCGTTTTATGTTGATTATGTAGCGCATGAAATGGGTCACCAATTTGGCGGTAATCATACTTTCAACAGCGAAGTTGGTGCATGTAATGGCAACCGTTCATTTACTTCGGCCTATGAACCCGGAAGCGGAAGTACGATAATGGCGTATGCCGGAATTTGTGGAAGCAACAACCTCCAGACATTTAGCGACGATTATTTTCATACTAAAAGTTTTGATGAAATAATTATTTATACAACAACAGGTATCGGGGGTGCATGTCCTGTTGTTACAACCACCTTCAATGATCCACCGGTTATCAATCCGGGTAATAATTATATTATTCCGTATCTCACACCTTTCCGCCTGACCGGAAGTGCAACCGACATTAACGGCGATTCGCTGACCTATTGCTGGGAACAACACAACCTCGGGCCGGCAGGCACTTGGAATAATCCCTCCGGTAACGCACCCATTTTCCGTTCGTTTGATCCAAGTCCTAATCCAACCCGGCTGTTTCCCAAACTCACCAACATCCTTAATAATAATCAAACTATAGGAGAGGTTAAGCCGGGTTACGCTCGTACTCTGTCCTTCAAACTTACCGTGCGTGATAATAGACTGAATGGAGGAGGTGTTACCAATAATGATACTCCCGTGCAGGTTCAGGTAATAAATACTGGCCAGGCATTCGCTGTTACTTCACCCAATACTACAGGTATCATCTGGCAGTCGGGCGGTGTAGCCACAGTGACCTGGGATGTGGGCAGCAGTGATGTAGCACCCATTAATACGCCTCTTGTAAACATATTTCTTTCAACAGATGGCGGCCTGACCTTTCCTATATTACTGGCACAGTCAGTTGCTAATAACGGATCTTTCAATGTAAATGTGCCTAACGTTTTTACAACCTTAGCACGTGTTATGGTGGAAGGTGACGGAAATATTTTCTTCGATATCAATGACAAGGATTTTGAAATCGGTACTGTTGGTATCAATGAAAATGAACAGGCGAGCGGGATTTTTGTCGGGCCCAATCCTGTGAATGATCAGTTTGAAATTATTATTGAAAACCCTGAAGTATTAAATGCTTCAGGAAATCAATTAGAGCTGTTTGATGTAACCGGAAGGTTTATTACTTCAGTGCCCGTCACTCAAAATCGTCTTAAGGTATCAGTCCGTGAGTGGAATGCCGGAATTTATTTATACCGTTTCCTGAATGATGGAGGAATGATCAGCAGCGGGAAATTAATTATTCAGGAATGAAATTGGTTTTAAGAAATTATATTGTTTCCATACTTCAAAGGTCGCTTAAAAAATATTGAAGATTATAAAAGCTCAATTATAAATTATCAAACGACATATGCTAATGAAACCTATCCGTTTAGTAATCTTAATTATAAATTTCTCGCTCTTAGAATATAATACCTCATGTGCACAATTTTCAATTGAGTGGAGTAAAATATATAGTGATTCAGGTTACACCAATTCCATATTTGAAACTATGGTAGATAGTACTGGCAATGTTATAATTGCTTGTAATCGATTTAATCTTCAGAATAACGACGCTGATCCCATGGTCATAAAATTCAACCCAACCGGGAATGTATAATTTGTTTGGAGTCTTGAGTATTTTTTTCCAAATTATGATGAAAAAATAATAGGGGTTGATTTGGATAGCTTAGGAAATATATATATCGGAGCTAACATAGCTACATTTCCAGTTGATACGGGCAGATTTATTAAAATCGATGGGTTAACAGGACAAACGGTGTTTAATATTCCTTTTATAGATGCACAAATTCGTGATGTGATTGTAGATGGTAATTATGTTTATATATTAAATGGACCTCCATTAAATCAAATTTCCAAATACGATCTAAATGGATTAAATGTTTGGAGTAAACCATTAAATAATCCTCAATCCCCATTGCGGATATATGAAGGGAAAAATAATACAATATGTGTAATTGGGGAGAATCTTTTTTCAGCTACCGATTCCTATTTTCAATTCGAGAGATATTCTGCTATCGGTATATTTATTGATGCATTTACATTAAATCCTTCTCCTATTTGGGATGCTTTAGTTGATTACAAAGTCGATAGTAATGGTAAATTTTGGTTTACTAGTGAAAGTTATGATGCAACTACATATTCTGTAACCCATTTACATATTTTAGATTCCACAGTAGTCACAAATGACACAATAATAAATGGAAACCCAGTTTCCAGAAACTCTAGAATTGATATTTCTCCAAGTAATGTTGCCTATATAAATGCATACACGTCGTTGCCTCCAACCTCAAAATTGTATAAGTTTGATACTAACTTACAATATTTAAATTCTATAGATTCAGCATTTTCTGAAAGTAATATATTGCTTGGTGGAGATATATTTGCTGGTAACCCAAGTAAAGTTTTTACTGTAAATTCTAAGCGTAAAATATTCACTGATACAGACTATGAAATTTCCTGTTTTGATACAGTAGGGAACCTGGAATGGAATTTAAACTACAGTTTAAATGCATTTTCAAGAGAAAAACCATTTAAGATTTTTACACATATAAATGATTTATACATAAGTGGATTAATAAGTGATTCGGTTATGCCAATTTATGGCATAAATCTATTAAAGATTAATTTAATTACAAGTTCATTCAGCGATGAAAATCAGATAAATAATTTTGAAATTTTCCCCAATCCATTAAATACCTCTGTTCTATATTTCAATTCATTCATTATAAATTCAGATATAACAATTATAAATTCACATGGTTTGACTTTAGCAAAAATTATTGATTTCAGTGGAGATAAACTTAATCTAAATGAGTATGAACTTAAAAATGGTTTATATTTTATTAGAATTCAAGATAAAAATGAAATAATCCTCAAAAAGTTAATGATAATTTAAATCAGAAATGAATAAGTTATTAATTTTGTTATTATTTTGTTCAGGTAATGCATTTGCACAGAGGGATGTGCAATGGATACTTTGATATAATCATACAGCATTTCCAAATGGAATAGCTGATGTTTTTGGTATTGACTGGCGATCACTCATGCTCCTACAAGATTTTAAGGTATTCAGAATAAATAAAATTGAAACTTTAACCGAACACTAGTGTTTTGCATTATAAGTTTAATGTTTACTTTGTCACATAACCCAATCCTGCCTTGTTTATATCCAAAAATCTTTATAGCAAATATTTTGTGAGTTTTGTATTTTTATTTAAATTTTCTTACTGGCCGTCATTACAAACTTTTCTTGAGGGAAAATTTAGTCCGGGTGGTAAAGGATGAACTAAAAAACGTTAACACCATGAATTACTTTGACAGTAGTGATTGGGTCGGTGGAGAGGCTGTTTTAACACGGAGTCTTGCTGCAGCAGGCAGGCACAAGTTACGGAATTTCCGGGAGGCTTTCGGTAGTGTTCCGATTTTCGGGTGTGGGAGATTTTTGGCAAAACATCAGCCCGCCATTCGAGGGGATTAATTTATCCTTTTGCAGGAACCTAAAAAATGAATGTAGCATTGCTGATCGTTTTGGTCGGTGGTTTGCTTAAGCTAGCCAAGCTAATTGATGTGCAATAATTGATTCCCTCCAGCTAGCGAAACTTTAGTTTGTGATGCCGCAATGCTTTCAACGTGCTATCAGTCCCGGCCTTTCCTCCCTAGAATAATTTCGTTGAATGACTGTGAAGATTTGAAGTGGTGAAAATGCCAACGGGAATTTTGCTCAACGCATTTTCATTTTTAATTTAATTAGAAAATCAAAGCCGTTCATAACTGGCATGTTTAAGTCAAGAAAAATAATATCAGGTAAAGAGGAGGTTGTTCGTAATTTTTCAAGTGCTATCTTTCCATTGGTTGCTATATCGCATAGCAAGGATTAATCAATTCTATTGCTCCTTTAATAAAAAGCTGGTCATCATCATCATCATCATCAATTAAAAATATTTTGTTCATGACGTTGGTATGTATATAGTGAATGTAGAACCTACATTAGGTTTTCCTTCTGCTGTAATAAAACCATTATGATTTGTTACAATTTTTTTGACGATAGCTAAACCAATTCCAGTTCCAGAATACTCATTCTTGCCATGCAAACGCTGAAAGAGTTCAAAGATTTTATTTTCGAATTCCTTTTCGAAACCAATTCCATTGTCGGCAATTTTGAGAGCGTAATATTCCTGATGTATGTTTGCTGACGGATTCTCAATTTCGTTTCCATGAATGCGTTCAGCTGTAATTTTAATATGCGGTTTAATTTCAGGTCGGCTGTATTTAATGGCATTATCAATAAGATTGGTAATAAGTTGAGAAATTTGAATACACACACCCATTATTGATGGAAGATTTTCATGTACAATTATTGCTTGCTTTTCACTAATGCTTATATGCAGGTCGTTTTTTGATTCTTCAACAATAGTATTTAAATCACATGATTCAAAAATCAATTCATTTGAATTTATACTGGAAAAATCAAGCAGGGAATCGATGAGATTTTGCATGCGCTCGCCAGCTGCTATAATGCGGTTGAAATAATCATGTGTTTTATCTGAAAACGTTTCACCTTCCATAATGCGCCTGCTGAACGCCTGAATTTTTCGCAAGGGCTCTTTTAAATCGTGGCTGGCAATATAACTGAATGATGCAAGTTCAGCATTTGTACTTTCTAACTGCTTGTTGTTTAATTCAAGGGATTGATTCATTTCAACCAGTTGTTGTGTTTTAACAATTAATTCCTCTTTATTCTGTTTTTCAAGAGTTATGTCTCTGAGAAATGCAATAAATAATTTATTTCCTTGCTGCGTTGCCTGCGATATAGTGAGTGATATGGGAAACTCTTTACCTGCTTTATTAAGTGCTGTAAGTTCTAATGTTTTATTTAAAATCCTTGCTTCGCCTGTTTTCAAAAGGCGTTTCATTCCTTCCTTATGCCCTTCGCGGTATTGCGGTGGGATGATGGTTTCATTTAATTGCAATCCTAAAACTTCTTCCGCTTTCCATCCAAATATTGCTTCTGTTTTAGGATTCCATAAGGTGATAATGCTCTTTTCGTCAGTTACAATAACAGCATCTGGAGCATTGCTGATTACCTGGTTCAAATAATCTTCTTTTTCTACTAATGCCTCAGCTGCTACAACATCCTTGGTAATATCCTGAACGGTACCAATGAGCAAACGATTGACCCCATCGCCTGAAAATGTTCCGCTTGAACGGAAGTATTTAATTTTTCCTGTTTTGCTTATGATTCGGTAAGGTGTTTCAACCAACTTTCCGGTTATCACTGTTTGCTCTCCGTTACTAACTACCCGTTGCAAATCATCGGGGTGTACAAAAGATAAAAACTTTTCAAAACTGGGAACAAACTCTTGAGGCTCACAATCCAATAAACGGAATAAGTTATCAGAATATTCCAATGCACCGGTCGTAATGCTCCATGTATAGCTCCCGAATTGGGCAATGTTTTCTGCAAGTTCAAAGGTTTTATTTTGCAATTGCAGTTGTTCCGTTCGTTCGTTTACTTTCTTTTCTAATTCTTCAGTAAAATTTTTCTGTTCATGAATATTAGTGTTTGTGCCTATCCATAAAATGATTTTTCCCTCCTCATCTTTTTGAGCATCAGCTTTTGTTAAATGCCATTGGTAAGTTCCATCATGATGGCGAAGGCGGTTTTCTATTCTAAATTTCTCGTCTGTATTGATGCTGTGTTGCCAATGCTTTAGGGTTCTTTCTATATCTAAAGGGGAAATTATTTTGTGCCAGCCGTTGCCTTTAAGCTCATCTATACTTAATCCGGTATAATCAAGCATGTGTTGGTTAAAGTAGTTTCGCTGTCCATCTGGCGTGGCGGTCCATACCATATTAGAAATATTTTCGGAAAGATTTTTAAATTTTGCTTCGCTTGCTTCAATAAGTTTTCGTGCTTCAACCTGTTGTGTAACTTCTACGGCATGCGACAATAATCTTTCTGTATTTCCTTTATCATCCTTTATTGGCTGCAATACTGAATTATAATAGCGCAAAACCATTTTGCCTGTGTTTTCATTGACTAATTCAACAGGAAATTCATTAGCGATGAATGGCTCACCTGTTGAGAAAACATTATTCAGAATATCAATTATACCCTGTTGTTTTATTTCTGGAAAAAGATCTTGAACCGTTTTTCCGAGGGTTATTTTTCTATCAACTAAATTTTCGTATTCATCGTTAACAAATTCATAGATGTGCGTATGACCTTTTAAAATTGCAATGCCTGCGGGAGCATACATTAACGAATTATAAAACACCTGTCGTTCCCTTCCTAAACGAGCTTCACTTTCCTGCAATTGCTTATTTAAAACGGAGTCGGTAACATCTTCTATGGACAGAAGAATTAATAACTCATTGTCTTTTTCATTAATAATCTGCCGCGCATTGAGCAGTAAGTTGTGCGGAATGTTAAAAAAATTAAGTGTGATACTAAAGCCCTCTATGCTTTTATTCTTAATAAGAATATCTTCGAGTAGTTTGCGTAACTGACTATCATCCCACCGGTGGTTTTGTATTTCATAAAATATCTTTCCTTCCGTTTTCTCTTTGGAAACTTTAAATTTTTTGTAGAAGGATTGGTTCACGGTTTTAATGCGTAGGTTTTTATCAAGTACAACAAGCGGTTCGCGAATGTTAGTAACGATTGCTTCTGCATAAAGACGAGAAGCATTGAGCTGTTCTTGCTTATCTAACAATTCCTGGTTTACAGTGATAAGCTCTTCGTTGCCTGATTGCAGTTCTTCTTTGGAGTTTTCTAATTCTGCATTCAAACTCTGCATCTCCTCATTGCTGCTTTGCAGTTCTTCATTTGCCGTTTGCAATTCTTCATTGGTGGCTGCCATCTCTTCAGTAATGGAAAGCATCTCTTCACGGGTATTTGCCAGTTCTTTTTCTAATTGTTCGTTGCGATTTAACGTTTCATTATTATTTAATTGTTTCCCGGAGGAAGATGGTCTCCCTTTTTCGTCTGCTGCAGGTAAATGAATTATTGTAAATAGTATTAGATAATGTGGCTCCATAGTTTCTACGAGCGGAAAAATTTCAATGGTTACAAGTGATTGTTTGCTTTTTACGATAACAGGTATTTCTTCTTTAATAACTGAATCCTTGCTGGTTTTTACTTTGTGAAGGGCAGCTCGGAATTCAAATGCCAATGGTTCCCTTGCCATTTTTAAAAGGTTTAAGGAAGCCTTACCTGGTGATAGTTTAAAAAAAGGTTCTATGTCGCCATGAATATGCACAATGTCCATCTGTTCATTTACAATTACACTTGCAGGAGATTTTGCCATTTGTATGGCATCGGCACTTTTACGGAAATCAGTTTGCGGAACTTCCGGAGCCTGCGCACTATTATTTTGTGATGTTAATGTTTCTTCTCTGCTTTCAGAAGCTACCTGCATATAGCGACCGATGCCGGTCTTGCGCGAGTAAATTTTATCATGCTTCTCTAAAGTAATAAACAACTCAGCTGCAGCGCTGGCTGTTTCGGATTTGCCGAGCAACAGGATTCCGTTTTCTTTTAATGCATAATGAAAAGTGGTGAGCGCTTTTTTCTGCAAAAAGGTATCCATATAAATGAGCACATTGCGGCAACTTATCAAATCCATTTTGGCAAAAGGCGGGTCTTTCAAAAAATTATGATTGGCAAAAACGCACATGTCTCGTATAGCTGTAATTACCTTATAACTGCCATCGAATTTTGTAAAATAATTGATAAGTCGTTCTTCCGAAACAGTTTGCACTTCTGCTTTGCTGTAGATGCCTGCACGTGCTTTCTTAATGGCGGGTTCTGAAATATCGGAAGCAAATATTTGTATCGTTTTACCTGAAAGTTTCTTTCCTAAAAGTTCATGCAGACATATAGCAAGCGAATAGGCTTCCTCCCCGGTGGAGCATCCTGCAATCCAGAAGCGGATTGTATCTTCAGCCGGTTTGCTTTTAAGCAGAGCAGGCAATACTTTTTCAGTTAAAGTGTCATATGTTTTCGAATCCCGGAAGAAAGAAGTAACAGGAATGAGCATATCTTGGAAAAGCGCATCCTGAGCGTCGTTATCATTACGCAAAAATTTTAGATAATCTGTAAGGTTTCCTCTTTTGTGCAGTGCCATTCTGCGTCCTATGCGCCTGCGTACTGTACTTTGCTTATAAAAAGTAAAATCAACTCCGCTGCGCTTGTGCAAAAGCTGGAGCATTTGTTTAAAAACAACTTCTTCATTTACTGGCAGCGGAACTTCACCTAATTTTGCATGCGTAATGGCTGAAGCGTTGTTTATCTTAAGCAGTTGAGCAGGAATTTGTCCGGCAGGCAAAACAAAATCTACCACATTAGCATCTACTGCGCTCTGAGGCATATCATCAAATTCCGCAGACTCATCTTGAACAAAAGTAGTACCTCCGTGTTCTTTAATCATTTTTAAACCGACTGTGCCATCAGCTCCGGTGCCTGACAGAACCACACCTACTGCCATAGTCTCCCAAACTACAGCAAGCGAAGTAAAAAAAATATCAATAACTAAATTGGTTTTTACGCTATCCCTTGGAGTAAGTTTAAGCACACCGTCAACCGAAGTGAGAATTTTCCCGGAAGGCATTACATAAATATTATTGGGGAAAATCTTTACCTCATCGGTGATTTCCTGAATAGGAATTTCAGTAACCCGTGCAAGAATTTCGGTGAGTTGACTCTCGTGTGTCGGGTGTAAATGCTGCACAACTACATAAGCCATTCCGGAATCTACGGGTATTGCTTCCAGCAAAAGCTTGAAAGCCTCAAGCCCTCCGGCTGAAGCTCCAATGCCAACAATGGGGAAATTATGCTTGGAAGAGGAAAGCATGGGTTTGACTTCGCTCGGATTAACTTTATTTTTAAATGGAGATTTCATTTTTATAAGCGTTAATTCGTAAATCTAAATTAATTTTGCTAAATCATTGTTGTGTTAATTTGCTTCTATTGGTTGTGCTCTTGCGGTAAGATCCGCGGTGTAGCCAAAGCACGTACAACTTTTAAAGATTTTATGCGCAATTCTTCGTGAAAATACCGCAAAATACTGTTATTGTCAACTTGCCGATAAAATTGAGGTAAATTGGCTGTAGGCATAAGTCTATAAAAAAGAAACTCAAGGAGCCTATAAACGAAAAACATTGTGGTTCAATAAGATAGAAAAGTTGTAAAAAATTTAGGCAAAGGCCCAAATTTCTGCTGAGCTGGCCTAGGCGGTTAAGTTATGGAAAGAATAGTTTGATGAAAAAGATTTCAATCTTATAATTTTTGCAAGCGGCAATTTTACATTGTAAAATTAAGTAGCTAAGATTTCATTTTGATACGCAGAAGAAAAAACACGCTTAGCTAATTAGGATTTTTTCCAGAAGTTGTAAGCAGCTTGAAAGTTTAGAATTTTTGATGTCGGAGATTTAAAGCAACACCTCTGAAACCCATTCGTGGGGTTTGATGTTATTCATTTAACAGGGACCGTAACTACTTTTTTCGACGAGTTGTAAGAAAATATAGTTTAATATTTTTCATTTAATGATTAGCTGAAACGGGTTTTAAATTTATTTAAATATCCTTCCAACATCTGTTTTACCGGATTGTTCATACAACTGCACAAAGTAAATTCCCTGGGGTAGATTTTCTGAAGGAATATAAAAATTATTAACACCTTCTGTTGCTTCAAATGTGTTGGTAAGAACCATCTTGCCTGCCAGGTCATTTGTTTTAACAGTAATTTTTTGATTTACCGGACTGATGAACTGAAGATGAATGTTGTTGTTTTCATTTGAATAAATTACTGAAGTGATATGCGATTCATTTTTATTTTTTATGCTGATAACAGGACTGTAGCTAAATGTTCCGTCAAAATCCACCTGCTTTAACCTATAATAAGAAATGCCAGCAGGAGTATTATCATCATATGTTGTGTAATATGATATAGAATTGATAGTCCCGGAACCTTCTATCTTTTTAATGAATTTAAAATGATTGCCATCATTACTCCTTTCAACATCGAAATAATCATTTCCTGTTTCACTTGCTGTCGCCCAGTCAAGCTTGTTGGCTTTGTCAATATTTTCACCTGTGAATGTTAGCAATTCAATGGGTAGTGGAGTGCAGGAACCTATTGGCGCACACGGGTAATCGATTGTCACGGTGAGATCATACGTCATGAGCTGCCCATCCTGTCCGTCAACAACAATATAATACTGACCGTTAGGCAAAGGTGCATTTGCCGCCACTCTCATTTCGATGCAATTTGATCCAGTTGAACCATTCATGATAGTCTGGGTGCTACCGGAGCAATTGCCAGGCTCCATCACCTGGAGCTGGGCAACATTTCCTACTGTACCATCCGTCACAATGTTATCAAGCTTTATGATAGCTGTAGGAGCACAGCCCGGACATGCATTTACACTAAAGGAATGAATCATGGTAACATTCATTACGTTATTTATAGCACCAACATAAGTGATCCATGGGCCGGCGCAACCGATTCGAGCCTGGCCGGCAGGAGTAGCACCCAGTAAAGGTTCATTTGGAGCTGTGTTGCATGAATTGCCAAGTGTTCCCGCATTACTCAGGTTGGTGTATGTGATATTTACACCCTGATTGAACAAAGGACCTATATACCCTACATTGGGAGTGCTGCATATATCAGATGAAAAGGCTCTTGGATCGGTAGATTCAAAACACAAATTAAAAATTCCCTCCGGTGGTGTGAAACCGGCAAAATCCCAAATACGAATATAATACTCTCCATTAGTAAGATTGCGAAGATCAAGTCGGGGGTGTACAGGAGTGGAGCATAAGGAAACATCTCTGGCACCGCCTTTTTCATTTCCCGGTGGGATATCAACTAACACACCGCACGAACAATCGATATAGGAAAGTCCGCCTATGTTTCCGTTTGGACAGGAGCTTGTTGGAGTACCACTATATAAGGCCATCGCCCATAGAACAGGATAGGCATTGGCAGGATATAGCTGAAGAAAAGATTGAGGAGTGGCAGCGGTTTTGGTAAACTTAAACCAAACATCACGGTGATCAGGATTCGTGGTCAATGGTAGTAATGGATCATATCCGTTGCATCCGTTTGGATCTCCGGTTACATCCTGCCTTATCGGGTCATCGGCAACACCGCCGCCTGGGGCATTATAGATATAACCGTAATTGCATTCATATGGATTTGATGAAGACACACTGTTCATCATTGTCGTTAAATCAATTGCATTATTGACGCAATCATTGATGGCTATCGCGTTTCGGAAAACGCTTATGCAGAATGTCGCTGTGCCAGCCCCATATGTATCCAGCTGTATAAAATAAGTGGTTCCCGCATTTAAAGTAGCGGTAACCTGAGCGGCCAGGGCTTGAACAACTCCATCATCTTCACTGCATGATACCATCGCGAAAGCTCCGCAGGTACCTGTTAATAGTTTTATTTGCGTATCAGGAGAAGTTGCATCGGACTGTCGGTTGTCGGTAGTTACTGTATAAGTGGCGGTTACTGTTGGTGTAAATTTATACCACACGGTTCTGTTGACCACACTTAACCAACATTGCTGGTTCGCAGGCGCCACCGCTTCGAATGGTTCGGTAGTAGCTAAAACGTTACTGCCGTTTGTGCAAACGGTTCCTTCACTTAATGCGATTGCGGAGGAACAATTGTCGTTGGAAGGTTGAGCAAACAATGCGGGTGTTATAGTCGCAAAAATAAATAGGAGGGTAGCGGTCTTTTTCATAATTCGGGGGGAATTAAGATTGTTAATTATTTACTTTTCTATTATTAGCTTCTCATAAATAGTATTTAGCTGGTTTGAGATACGTATTATATTTACACCTGAATTAAACATGCTGGCAGGTAGCCTGACAATCTCTCCAGGTTGCCCGATCATTAATTTTAAAAATTGGGTTTCCTGCAGCAATAAGTTAAATGATGTAATTTCAACAACACCTGTTAAGGAAGTTTGAAAGAATATGTCATGGAGACCGGAAGCCGGGTTTGGAAAGATCCCGGCATGTTGAGTTGCCTGCTGTTCGTTAATAATTGTAAATACAACATCTGTATTCATTATGCGGATTCTGAAATTCTCCTGATCAGTAATAAATAACTTTTGCATGTCGGGCGAAAGAATGCCATTCACAGGATGATAGAATTTAGAGAGTAATCCATTGAGGTTATCCGCAAAATGTAACTGGGGTGTGGAAACGCTTCCCGCGATGGTTGTGACAGATGAAGTGGTAAGGTTGATCGACCTTATAAGATTATTAAAGGTGTCCATCACATACAGCAATGAATCATTAGCAAGAGCACTAACGCCCTGGGGTATATTAAAAGATGCCTGAGTGCCTGTTAATGCATCTACATTTCCCGGTGTTCCTGTACCAGCCAGAGTAGTTGTTATATTTGTTGCAAGATCTATTTTCCTTATGCAATGATTTCCTGCGTCGGCCACATACAGCATGGTTCCATCTGAAGAAAGTGCAAGTCCCCCGGGATTTCTGAATTTAGCCGTCGCTGATGGACCGTCCACCAGTCCAAGAACTGTTGGTGTTCCTGCCACAGTGGAAACAGCGGTAGTGTTCAGATTTAATTGCCGAATCACATGATTTTCGGAATCGGAAATGTAAATTATGGAATCCCCCGGAGCAATGACAAGATCGACTGGCTGATTGAATTTGGCAAAATTTCCATTAGAGCTATCAGCAAAGTCATAAGCATTATAAACACCAGCTACGGTTGAGACGAATGAATTTGCCAGATCTATTTTTCTAATAAGGCAGTTGGCATTGTCAGCAACATAAATTTCATTTCCTGTGGAAGAAATTTTAATTCCGGATGGATAATAAAACCGGGCGTTGGAAATCGACCCGTCAACATAACCGGGAGTAGGTGAGCCAGCAATTGGTATTACAGTACCAGCTGAAACGGTAATCCTGAAAATTTGATGGGAACTGTAATCCACTGCATATATTGTGGCACCATCGGGGGTTATACATAAACCATTTGGTCCTGAAAAAGGAACTCCCTGGTTACCTGTTCCGCATAATGTAGCAACTGCATGCTGGGCATTGAGTCCCGGCGAGAGTGTGAGTATGCCGGAGATAAAAACTAAAAAAATAGATGTAAACTTTCGTATTAAAGTGTCCATCGGGATATAGGTTTAATTTGTAGGCCACAAAATCATGCCATCGATTAATCATTTTAATGATCCAAGTTTAGTGAAGAATTAATAGTGCAGGGTGAGTAAAAAGTTCCACAATGAGGTATGTAATAATCATACGGGATATTGTCTTATGTTGAATCCCGACGGATCAGTTGATACTACATTTGGGACGCTGAGTTATATGCCGGTTGAATTAAATAATGGCATTGCCTCTCATTAAATTTTTTTCCATTAACGTATTAATATGATCTTATTAGATTGCAACCTTTCGCCATTATTCGGATTAATTTTTCACCAATCTGGAATAATATTTTTTATTTATGCTCTGCACACACACAATATAAATTCCGGCTGAAAAAGTAGCAGTTCGTAAAGGAAGGGTGTGATTATTTCCCTCTACAAAAAAATTATCCTCATAAATTATTTTACCTGCAATATCTGTGATTGTTACTTCACATGTTTGATTATTTAAAGTTATTGGAAAATCAATATTGCAAACTGTAGTAACCGGATTTAGAAAAAGACTACCGGAAGTTGGAAGCAAGTGCACATTCGCAAGCCTTTCTGGCGGTGATTGATGTTATTCATTTGCAGAATCCTAAAAACGAAGTGCAAATGCTGTTCGTCCTGCTGGGTCTTGAAGTTCAGTCAATCATATAAGTTTTTCTTCCGATCATCTTGATGAGTGGCATTTTTCACAAGGTAAGTTGCAATTTCTAAAATGTGCCAATTAATGCCTTATACTTTTTGATCGAGCACTGTATACGGTGTTGATTCATCTGAAATAGCCACATTGAAGAACCAGTGTTCTGCTGACAGATCGTCAAATGAAAAGCATTTGATGTCAATCGCATATTAATCCAACAAAAAAGTGAGGTGGAATTTCTTCCACCTCACCACACACAACCTGAAAAGCACTTTTCTTTTAACCTGTTTACATTATGGTTTAGTCAGTCACCACCACTAAGTACTTACTGGTACTCCAGAATTTCTCTGAATCGGTGATTTTAATTTCACTTACTTTATTATCTTGTTTCTCGATCGTGTAAGAGTTAGCCGGGTGAACGGTTACTAACTTTGCATCTTTTGAATCAAGAGGTATTGTTTGGATCTGGGTAATGTCGATTGATTTGAAGGCTTCTGTGTTCAGATCAGCTGACAGTCTTTCTTCTTTACCTAAGCCCAGGAATCCACCTTCTTTGGTTACCACTTTGGTGTCACGCAGTTTCTTATAGTTACCAACTGCTATGTAACCGGTATTCATTTTTGTTGTCTGGCGTTGTATAAAATCATTGCTGACAGAATCCTTCTGAGTTAAACTTGCTACTGAAGTATTCAGGGTTTCAACCTGAGTGTTCAAAGCTAACAGTTGATCATTAAGCATTACAAGTTGAGAATCTTTAGCAGCAATCTGGTTATTCAAAGAAGCTACCATCTTATCAAATTTAGATACCTTGAAATTGGCGTTCTTCAATTTACGTGAAAGTTCATCAGTCTGAGCTTTGCTGTCTTCCATCAATTTCTTAATGGCCGCGATTTCATTCTGAATTCTTTCTTTTGAATTCTGATTCATCTCAGTTGCATTGCCGGTACGTTGCTGAATAGAATGTTGTTTTGTAGTTACCTCTGCAAGGTTACCTTCAATTTCTTCGAAGGAGGTAATAAACTCATCAATCGCTTTGTCTTTTTCACTTGATACTGCCATCAAAGAATCTTTTGTGACAGTCACCTGGGCCAATTCTTCTTTATAATTTTCGCAACCGGTAAGTGCTGCAGCAGCGATTATAAAACTGCCTAGAATGATCTTTTTCATGTTTTCTAATTTTTTTTGAGGGTTTCCTTTGGCAGGGTTCTATGCATAAATGTGCCAAAGCAGGAATTTTGGTCTGAATGGCTAGGTTGAATTTGTAATTGTTTATAAATCAATAATATAAATAAAAATTTTTACAGGAAATCCCGGCGTGCCAAAATTTAAAAATCCTGATTTGAGACAGATTCAAGTAAATTTTTCCCAAAATGAAACAAGATTGGATTAAATTAGCAACCTCAAATAGCCGTGAGACGATGAATAGCAACGCGAGGATTAGAGTAGTGGTGGTGGTAATGTTCCTGGTAATGGGGGGACTGCTTTATTATGCCTATTCCAGGATGCAGCAAAATATCTCTGAACTGGTTCAAACCGTGAAAGAAAGTTCCGAACCCGACCTGAATTTGTTGCGGATAAAAGAACTTTGGAGTGGTATTACATCCGCTTCAAATAGCATTCGTGCCTATACCGTTACCCGGGATGAAAATTACCTTGCCAATTTTCTACAATTAAAAGATACTTTACGATCCGGTATCGATAGCCTTAAATCGGCCGCCGTAAAATCGGGCAGAAGCATTGATCAGCTGGTGGCCATTGAGGAGGGACTGAACCGCAAGATTGATGTGTACGATAGCCTTTTGGAAATAAATTACAACCGGGTAATTACGGGTGAAATTGACAAGTTTGAGGTGGGTGAACAGGTATCTGACACGATGCAGTTTTTGCAGGAAGACGGAAATGTTTTTCAACGGATGTTTTCTTCAAAATATAGCAGGCGCACTCTTAAAGCACGTGCCGATAGTTTACTGGAAGAACGCAACAGCCGCCTTCAGGTATTCCAGCGTGATTTGAAAAAAGTCCGTGAGGAGGAAGCCCGTCTTGTGGAGGAGCAATCTGTTAAGGAATTGCGATTGCTGGAAGCCGATAAACGAATTACCAGTGAAATGGAAAGTGTGATCCAAAAACTGGAAAGTGATGAACAGGCCCGATTGATGCAGAAAGCAAATGACACAAAAAAATCAACCGATGAAGCGGCAGCAGCAATCAAACGAATTGTAATTGCCGGAGTGATACTCATCATGCTGTTGCTCCTTTTTGTTTTCTGGGATCTTGAAATTTCCAACAAACGCCGCAAGGAATTGATTGAAGCCCGCGCACAGGCCGAGAAACTGGCCAGGGCTAAGGAAGAGTTCATGTCGACCATGAGCCACGAGATCAGAACGCCGCTCACTTCAGTAATTGGTTTTTCAGAAAAGTTACGCCACACCCAGCTCGATGAAACTCAGTTGCGGTATATGAAAGCCATCACCGGATCATCAGAGCACCTGTTATCCATTGTGAATGATGTGCTCGATTTCACCCGGGTGGATTCCGGAAAATTGAAATTTGATAACATTCCGTTTCGGGCTGCCGAAATTTTTGGTGATGTGTATGATGCCCTTATCTGGAAAGCACATGAAAAAAATATTGAACTTAACATTTATATACAGCCCATCGCTACGCTGCAACTGCATGGCGACCCTGTGCGTTTGCGACAGGTGCTTTTTAATCTTACCGGTAATGCCATTAAGTTTACCGACAAAGGTTCGGTAGATATCACAGCCACTTTCGTGGGAGAAAATTCCAAAGCTATCCTGTTGTTCAAAATAAGTGACACCGGTATTGGAATTCCTGCCGACAGGCTCACTGCTATTTTCAGCGAATTTGAACAGGCTGATGCAGCAACAGAAAGAAAATACGGTGGCAGCGGATTGGGATTATCCATTTCAAAACGGATCGTCGATCAGCAAGGTGGTGAGATCACAGTGGAGAGCAATCCCGGCCTGGGTTCCATATTCACGGTACGCATGCCTTTTAGTCATGGGATAATGGAGCCCCGCGAAACTTCTTACACAGAAGAAAT
The DNA here is from genome assembly GCA_030855635.1 of Bacteroidota bacterium. GTDB lineage: Bacteria > Bacteroidota > Bacteroidia > AKYH767-A > OLB10 > JADKJB01. Next base: position 89,795 of record JALYQW010000083.1, read on the forward strand.
CGCACCGCAGCCGCTTGAGGGTCTTACTGTGCTGCTGGCCGAAGATGATCCGATGATTCGCGAATTGCAGTATCACAGTCTGGAAACAATGGGTGCTAAAGTGCTGCTTGCCGAAAACGGGAAGGAAGCCTTACATGTTTTTCGAGAGCAACAGGTATCGCTGATTTTGATGGACATTCAGATGCCTGAAATGACAGGTCCTGAAGCTTTGAAAATTATCCGCACCGAATTTCCCGAAAATAAAAAGCACGTGCCCATTATAGCCATGACCGCAAATGTGCTCCAGCATGATTTAAAGAAATGGCTGGAAGAAGGCATGAATGATTTTATTACAAAGCCTTTCCGGGAAACCGAACTGGTAGAAAAGATCAGCCGGCTGCTCAATATTGAATCCAGTGTACAGTTTAAATCGGAAAACCCGCCACCTGAAAAAAAGGAAATAGCCTATGAGTTCAACCTGAAGCAGCCGGAACACCTGTTCGACCTCAGGGAACTGATCAATGCTTCCCAGGGAAATGAGGAATTTGTTAAAAAAATGATTAATCTTTTTCTTACCAGTTCATTTGCTTCGGTGAACAATCTCAAATTTCATTTAAAGCAGAATAACTGGGAACAGGTGGGTAAAACTGCGCATCGCATGATTGGTTCGTATAAGCAACTGGGTATCGATTATGTAGCGGCGATGCTGCGTGAGCTCGAAGAAACTGCATTAGGATCACGCGAACTGGGCAAGGCAGCATTCCTGGTTTCTGAAATTGAAAAATGTTCCAATGAAGTATTTCAGCGGCTTAAAAAAGAATTAGAACCTTATCAATAACCACAACTCCGGATATGGATCGTATTGCAGACAGCCAGGCTGAAAGAAAAACAACTATTTTTGTTGTTGAGGATGATGAATGGTACCGGGAATTTTTATCCTACACACTCGCGCTGGATCCCTCACATACTGTTAAGAGTTTTGCCAACGGTAAAAGTTTTTTATCTCACTCAGGTGATAAACCCGATATTATAACCATTGATTACGGATTACCCGATACTACAGGGGCAAACCTGCTGCAGGACATCCGGAAAAAATACGAACATGCAGAAGTGATTGTGATCTCGGAACAGGATAAAATTGACACCGCTTTGCAATTACTCAAAGCCGGTGCCTATGATTACTTTGTGAAGAGTAAAGACATCCGGGAACGTTTGCTGAATACCGTTAACCACATCAAACAGGGTTTTCATCTTAAAACACGGCTCGATTATCTTGAAAAGGAAGTGAGTACAAAACATGATTTCAGGAAAAATATTATCGGCAAATCCCCATCCATGTCGGAAGTTTACCACCTGATTGAAAAAGCACTGGGCAATAATTTATCGGTAACTATTTACGGAGAAACCGGAACGGGGAAAGAAGAAGTTGCCAAAGCCATTCATTACAATTCCATTTTTAAAAAAGGTCCTTTTGTTGCCATCAATATGGCAGCGGTTCCCAGGGAGCTGGCCGAAAGTGAATTGTTCGGACATGAAAAAGGAGCCTTTACCGGTGCCGTTGCTGCGCGTGCAGGAAAATTCGAAGAGGCCGAGGCTGGTACTATTTTTTTGGATGAGATTGGTGATATGGATTTATCCCTGCAGGTAAAATTATTACGCGTATTGCAGGAAAAAACAGTTACCCGTGTAGGAGGAAACCAGCAAGTGAAAGTGAATAATCGCGTCATCGTTGCCACCCATAAAAATCTGAAAGAGGAAGTGGAGAAAGGAAATTTTCGTGAAGATTTATTTTACCGGATTTTCGGTCTTACAATAAATCTTCCGCCTTTAAGAAACCGCGGACAGGATGTGCTTTTGCTCGCCGTGCATTTTGTGAATTCATTTTGTAAGGAAAATAAACTTCACCAAAAGGTAATGACCGATGAAGCCAAACAGAAATTGATTTCATACCCCTTTCCGGGAAATGTAAGGGAATTAAAATCACTCACGGAGCTGGCATGTGTGCTTTCATCAGGCAACGAAATCCACTCGGGTGATATCCACCTTCAGAACGCTTCAGATTCGATATCGTTTTTTGATGATACACTCACCCTTGACGATTATAACCGAAAAATTTTAAAGCATTACCTGGAGAATAATGGTGATAATGTGACCGCGGTTGCCCATAAACTGAATATTGGTAAGTCAACGATTTACCGCATGATGAAAGAATGGGGTGAAGGATAGTTATACATTCATTGAATTTTTTTTGCATGAATAAACTTACAGATGCACAAAAGCGATACATCGAAAAACTTCAACCCGGCCAGCGTGCAACGGGATATGTAAAATCATTCCAGGAGTTTGGTGCTTTTGTTTCAATCGGCCTGGTGAGCGGCTTGCTTCATAATAAAAATATCCGGTGGGGTAGGGTGGAGCACCCTGAGCATTTCCTCCGTATTGGACAAAAAATTGAAGTTGTTATTCTTGAAGTTGATAAAATCAAACACAGGTTTTCATTCGGTTTTAAGCAGCTGAAACCCGATCCGTGGGATCATTTTTATGAAAAATATAAAATCGGGGATACCATTTCCGGGTCCGTTTTTAAAATTCTTCCTTTTGGTGTGTTGCTTGAAATCGTAAGTGGTATTGATGCCCTGTTGCATAAATCAGATATGCCCGATTCAGAATCAGATCCGCAAACCTATTCCAATGATGAAACCTACGAGGTCCGCATTAAAACCATCGACAGAGAAGCACGAAGAGTTAACGTAACGCTGAGGTAAAAGGGTACACCTTTTCTTTTTCAGAATTGAAAGATTTAATTTCGGCGTAAACTGCACGATTCGGTTTTCCCCGACTGTACTTTATTAATTTCAGCAAATTCCCTTATAGTTCCTTCCTGTTCACCATCCTTTTCAAACCAGGTTTCTCTTCGGAAGCTAAAGTTAACAAAAAATCCAATCACATCTCAATAGCCACTTTCTGTCTGTGGTCTTGCTGTTTTAAGAACGCAGCAATAGTTTCTTCAGTGCTTTTACTCCAGTCAAGCACGAACAACAAGCGTAACGTTGAAGTAACATAGCGCCATGATTAATAACAATTGCTTAATCATTGCTTTTTTATGAGGTAAGCCGGGAAGGGTTATTAATTTCTTGCTGCAGGCGGACTTTTAGGTCCGTGTGAAAACGCAAACAGAATGGAGCAACTGGAAGTGGAAACCAGTGTAGCCGCTTTCCCGAATCCCGGAAAGGATAAAATTTTCTTTCACATGAATAATTTGCCTGAAGGATCCTACGAACTAAATATTATCGATAACAATGGAAAACTCCTTCAAAGTATAATAATCAGTCAGCCTGCATCAGGTGAATTGATCCATGAAGTTGATTTAAGAAATTATACAAGCGGAATTTTCGCATTCACGTTAACCGGTGCCCAGGGAACAAGTTTGTCCGGTAAATTCTCGGTGATAAAGTAATCCGTTTTTAAACTTTTTCTCATCCCGGTTGTGTTTACAGCCGTGATTTTTTTGTGTGTAATACCTGCCAATACTTAACGAGGGGGGTTGGTAATGAGGACAATTTTGCTTAACATTACACCCTAAACCCCTAAAAACCATGAAAAAACTGCTCCTTATTCTCTTATTTTTCCCATTCTTTTTCCAGTCAGGAGCACAATGTGTTTCCAGCATTGTTGTAAACAACGGGGTGTGTGGCTCCGGTTGCACAGGCGTTTTAGCGGTTCAGTTTTCGGGTGGCATCTTGCCACTCACAGTTACTCTAACCGACGGTGTCACACAATACGGACCCTTTACAGTAACTTCTTTCTGGCAATACGGAAATCTCTGCGCAGGAACTTATTCCCTTATTGTGATTGATGCTAATGGAGATACTTGTGGCGGTACCAATTCTGTTGTTATAGGTGTTTTCCCACCTCCCGATGGGCAGGTAACTGTATCAAATGCATCCTGTTCTGGTTGTTCTGATGGGAGTGCAACTGCGAATGTAATCGGCGGAACAGCTCCATATAACTACTTGTGGTCAAATGGTGCTGTTGGAGGTACTATTACAAATTTAAATCCCGGTGTTTATTCACTCACTGTTACCGATGCCAACGGATGCAATGACGTGGATACTTTTTATGTGGGAGTTGGAGCGAATGGGTATTATGTGTTGTCGGGGAATGTTTACCTGGATCTTAACAGCAATGGTATTAAAGATGCCGGCGAAAACGGGGTTGGCAACCAGGCTGTAAATATGTTACAGGGAAATGTGACCGCTTTTACCAATTATCAGGGTGATTATGGTATTGTAGTCGCACCCGGTTCCTACGATATCAATTACGTGGGTGCATCGGGATGGAGCCTTACATCACTGCCTTCTTCCTATAACCCTACCGTTAGTGCAGCCTCTGTTACCGGTCTCGATTTCGGAATTTATCCGGATTCCACAGTAGGCAGTGCATCCGTGACACTTTCCAGCGGATGGCCCCGTTGTTTCTGGGATGTTCCCTACTATCTGAATTTGGTAAACGATGGCTTTACCGCGCTGAATGGCACCCTGACCTTTACCCATGATCTCGCACAAACATTTGTGAGTTCATCGGTAGCACCGCTATCACAGGCAGGGAATGTACTTACATATTCTTTTACTAATCTTTCTCCCGGTCAATCGGTAAATATCATGGTTGTGTTAACAGAACCGGCCGGAGGAACGTTAGTTTCATCGAACCTGGCTGCTGCGGGTTCTGATGCCTTTGGCTACCAGTTAGCCATCAATACCACCCTGCCACAAACTATTACCTGTTCGTATGATCCGAATGATAAAGCAGTGCAACCGGCAGGACAAGGAACTCCGAATTTTGTGACTATGGACAGCTGGCTTACCTACATGGTCCGTTTTCAGAATACGGGTACCGATACCGCCTTTACTGTTGTTATCATCGACACACTCGATGCGGATCTTAACATGAACACCTTCACTTACCTCGCTGCATCACATCCGGTGAACGTAACCACCCGAACTGGAAATGAAATTACATTCACTTTCGATAACATCCTCCTGCCCGACAGCAATGTTAACGAACCTGCAAGCAACGGTTACGTTTTATACCGCATTAAAGGCCTTACCACCCTTCCCGACCCAACACCGATAACCAATACCGCGTACATTTATTTTGATCTCAACTCTCCGGTGCAAACCAATACTACCCTCACAACTCTGAGTGATAATTTTCTCTCCATTGCTGATGATCCACATGCAGGTGATTTGTTTGAACTCTTCCCCAATCCAATGGATCACAAAGCTGTGTTGCGATTAAAGCAACCTTCTGCTACAGGGTATACCATAACAATTTCCGATATCGCCGGCAGAGTGGTGTATGGTCCTAAACAGCTCGAAAATGGTAGCTTGTTGCTGGAACAAAATAAAATGAATCCCGGAACGTATGTGATCGAAGCAAAACCATCCGGAAACGAAAAATCGGTATTTCTTAGATTGATCAAAAAATAATTTCCTGGTTTTTCCTTGCGGGATGAAACAAAGAGACGGATGAATTTTTATCCGTCTCTTTTAATACTTTTTCAGGTTTGGTATTTAACTTTTAACCGGATTTCAGAACAAAAACACTCCATTTCCCTGGCCTTCAAACTTATGAACATTACAACTCAAATCTCCTTCGGTTTTTCTAACTTTGTGAACTGATATTCAGAACCTCTTTTGGTTGTAAACTTTTAAATACTAGCAATTTATATGGCTCAGGTGGAAATGAAAATGCCCAAAATGGGGGAAAGTGTAGCGGAGGCTACTATCATCAGGTGGTTAAAAAACGAGGGCGATTCTATTGATGCCGATGAGTCGGTGCTTGAAATTGCCACCGATAAAGTGGACTCTGAAGTTCCATCCTCCACTGCCGGCGTACTCGAAAAGCGTTTGTTTAACGAAGGAGATGTTGTTCAGGTAGGAAGTGTGATTGCAATTATTAATACCAACGCTGAGGCAACAGCTCCTGTTGTTGCTGCTCCTGCTGCGGCTTCATCCACACCGGTTTCACCTGTTGCCCAGGCCGCGCCAGAACCTGCCCCATCCACTGCTACCGCACCTGTTTCGGTGGCTTTCGATAGCAACCGTTTCTATTCCCCACTGGTTCGTACTATTGCACAGGCTGAATCTATTTCTCAAACCGAACTTGACAGCATTCCGGGCACCGGCGCAGAAGGCCGCGTTACCAAAAAGGATGTTTTTATGTTCCTTGATAAACGTAAATCCGGTGACACACCCGTTGCCGCACCCGTTGCAACCCCCGCCGCTGCACCTGCGAGTTCCGGTGCATCACCTGCATCTCCTGCATCCGCTCCTGTGGCGTCTCCTGCAACAAGTCTGAATGGCGAATCCGAGATCATTGAAATGGACCGCATGCGAAAGCTTATTTCGGAGCATATGGTTATGTCGAAGCGGACTTCACCGCACGTTACTTCGTATGTTGAAGCTGATGTCACCAACCTGGTTATGTGGCGTAACAAGGTGAAAGATGCCTTCGAGAAAAAGGAAAAAGAAAAGATCACATTTACCCCCATATTTATTGAAGCCATTGCCCGGGCCATCAAGGATTTTCCGATGATTAATATCTCGGTTGACGGCACTAAATTGATTATCAAGAAAAATATCAATATTGGTATGGCTGCTGCCCTGCCTTCAGGAAACCTGATTGTTCCTGTTATTAAAAATGCCGACCGTATGAACCTGTATGGTCTTACCAAGGCAGTGAACGACCTTGCCAATCGCGCAAGAGCAGGTAAGCTGAATCCTGATGAGATACAGGGAGGAACTTATACCGTTACCAACGTGGGAAGCTTTGGAAATGTAATGGGTACACCCATCATTAACCAACCCCAGGTGGCGATAATGGCAGTTGGTGCCATCCGCAAAAAACCTGCAGTAATTGAAACACCGTATGGTGATACGCTCGGCATCCGGCACATGATGTTCCTCTCTCATGCTTACGACCATCGCGTTGTTGACGGATCACTGGGAGGTATGTTCGTTCGTAGAGTGGCCGATTACCTGGAACAGTTTGATGTGAATAGGGAGATATAGTGCTCCGATGAAAATTTATTTTAACTTCAATGATTATGAAAATATTTAAACCAGTTGTCTTCGCACTCATCTGCTTTTGTGCGTTTTCCTTGCCGGGAAAAGTGAGCGCACAGGGCACTAAAAAACCTGCTGCTCCAATTGCCATTACAAAAGATCAGGCATCGGAAATTAAAAAAACAGCAGCCGATTTATATAAGAGCGGTAACTACAAAGCTGCTATTGATCCCTATACCAAACTGGTTAATTATGAGCCCGAGAATACCGACTATAATTATTACCTGGGCATGAGTTACCTGAATTCAAATTCAGATAAGTCACAGGCCATTCAGTATTTTGTGAAGGCTGCCGATAAAAAAGATGCTCCAAAAGATGTGTATTACCAAATGGGCCGGTCACTGCTGGTTGCCGGTTTGTTTGATGAGGCCATTGAAGCCTTTGAAAAATATAAGGAAGTGAATAAGGGACAGGTAAATGCAAAATATAACCTCGACCAGCATATTGAATATTGTTATAACGGTAAGGAATATGCGAAAAACCCGATAGCTGTTAAATTCAAAAACCCGGGCAAAATTCTTAACAGCAAATGGGCTGATTATGCACCGGTTTCAATGGCAGTTGATACCGTAGTATTTTTTACTTCAAACCGCCAGGGAAATACGGGTGGCATTGTTGACGGGTCTGGAGAAATAATTCCTGATGTTTATTTCAGTTCGCGGGTTGATACCACCTGGACCAAATCTAAAAATGTTGGAATAAATGTAAACAGCGAACTGTATGACATTTCATCGGGCATGACTTCCAACGGCGATAAACTGCTGATCTATAAAGAGAGCGGTGAGGCAACAGGTGATATTTATTTGTCAACCATGAAAGGCAAATCGTGGCAGAAATCGGAACTGATCGATCCATCCATGGAAACTAAAACACTTGAAACCGGTGCCTGCATGTCGAATGATGGAAAAACAATTTATTTTGCCGCTGATATGAAAGGTACCCTTGGCGGGAAAGATATTTTTATGATGTCGATGGATGACAATAAAAAGTGGGGCGCACCGGTTAACCTGGGCCCAACAGTTAATACCAAATTTAATGAAGACAACCCAATGCTGTGGCATGATGGCAAAACACTTTTCTTCGCCTCACAGGGTCATACCAGCATTGGCGGATATGATATTTTCATGACCGGTCGTCCCGATCCTTCCAGTGACTGGTCTGCACCCTCCAACGTAGGGTTTCCGTTAAATACTTATGATGATGATCTTTATTTCACCCTTGCAGCAAACGGCAGAACCGGTTACGTTTCGGCAGTTAAGCCCAATGGCCAGGGCGATCTTGATATCTGGTATTTTTCGCTTGAAGAACCCCTGGTAAAAAACGCAGGTATTTTGTACCGGGCTTCTATCTTATCCCCGCAAGGGATGCCCTCTAAAGATGCGTTGTGCAGCGTAGTAAAAGAATCTACCGGCGAAGTGCTGGGCATAATGGAAGCTAACGGAGCATCGGCCGAAATTTTTATCATGCTGCCCCCGGGAAACTATAAATTAAAGGCCCGCTCTCCTAAAATGGGACGGCTTGAAGAAGATATTGCCATCACCGGCAATGAAGGTGAAAATGGTATCCGTAAAGTATTACAATTACAACCCAACCCTTCATCAAAACCTTAAACTGAAATGAATCTGCAACTCAACCGCCCACTGGCTTTTTTCGACCTGGAAACAACAGGCCTCACTATTGGCCTGGACCGGATTATTGAAATTTCAGTAATGAAGCTGATGCCCGATGGATCCAGGAACCTGTTCACGCATCTTGTAAATCCTGAAATGCCGATTCCTGAAATTGTAGTGAATCTTACCGGTATCACCAACGAAGCAGTGAAAGACAAACCGGTTTTTTCGGATATAGCACAGGAGTTAAAAGTGTTTCTCGATGATTGTGACCTGGCCGGTTACAACAGCAATAAATTTGACGTGCCTGTTTTAGTAGATGAATTTTATAGGGTAGGAGTGGAGTTCGATATCTCGGGCCGCAAACTGGTTGATGTGCAGAATATTTTTCACAAAATGGAACAGCGTACTCTCGCTGCTGCCTATAAATTTTATTGTGAAAAAGACCTTTTAAATGCCCATTCCGCTGAAGCAGATATCATTGCAACGTATGAAATTTTTGAAGCGCAGCTGGAACGCTACAAGGAAAAAGGGCAATTTGAAAATAATGTGGAATCTCTTCACAAATTCACTAATATGTTTAACACCGTAGACCTGGCCGGACGCATGGTGTACAACGAGAAAGGCGAGGAGACCATCAACTTCGGCAAGCATAAGGGAAAAAAAGTTGTGGATGTTTTCGCCATGGAACCTTCCTATTATGACTGGCTGATGAAAGGTGATTTTGCGCGCCAAACCAAAGCTGTTATGAAAACATTATGGGATCGATACCTGGAAAGTAAAAAACAAAACAAGCCTGAAAACATTGAAGCCAAACTGAATAGCCTTCAGCAGAAGTTCAACCAGAAGTAAATTCTGACGGATACTACACAACAAAAGCAGCTACCCGGTACTGATTTTTAGCATTGATTACCATGATATATGATTATTAGTATAATCTTGTGTATTAAATAAAGATTCTTAACTTTGATTTTGTGATTATACGGAAGTTAAAGTCGCCAAATGGTATAAATTATACTCCAGTGGGTGAGATATTACAAAGTTTTAAAAGGTTTAGGTGCTCAACTGATAGTTTTCAGAAACACCTGATGGGGGAAAAAGCTTTGCCAAATTGTAACCATTATGAGTAACCACAAAAAAATTTTATTAGTTGACGATGATAAAGACGATCAACTTTTTTTTATAGATGCAATCAATGAAATCGAACCTGAAGTTGAATGTATCGTTGCAAATAATGGATTAGAGGCAATTGTTCATCTCAACTCTATTGCACCTTTACCAACACTCATTTTTTTAGACCTTAACATGCCATTCATGAATGGCTTTGAATGTTTATCGGAAATAAAAAAAGCAGAAAAGTTTAAATCAATACCTGTTGTCATCTTCACAACTACAAATCATCCTATTGACCAGGATCGCATGAGATCGATGGGGGCAAAACTATTCCTTACAAAACCACCCGATTTTCGTGTTCTGAAAACCAAACTGGACGCCATTTTACATACTGATTTTGATGAATCACTTTAATTTTCAAATTTTCTGATTGTGGTTTTATTTTCGCACTGTTGTGGAAAACCATAAAATAATGATGTAACATTTTGCACAATATGTGCAACACTACTTTTTGTAGCCCTGAGACTTTTATGGCATGAATTTATACTGTTAAATATGTAAACACAATCATATTTCAAACTTTAATTCATACAAAATGGCAAAATCAACATCAAGTTCAAATGGTCGTGCAAGTAGCAACGGCAGTAAAAACGGTACCAAAGGAACTTCAAATAAAAATTCCTCAAACGGAATGCAGGCTTCTCAACTCATGAAATTATTTGAAGAAGAGTTAAAGGATATTTATTGGGCAGAAAAAGCTTTGACAAAAGCAATACCAAAAATGATCAAAAATGCAACATCTGAAGAACTGATTGAAGCATTAGAAAATCACCTTGCCGAAACAGAAGAGCAAGTGAAACGAGCGGAGCAGGTATTTGAAGCAATCGGCAAAAAAGCTACAGCAAAAAAATGCGAAGCTATGGTAGGATTAATTAAAGAAGCTGAGGAAATAATGGAAGCATGTGATGAAGGTGCTATGTGTGATGCAGGTATTATTTCAGCCGGACAAAAAATAGAACATTATGAAATCGCATCTTACGGCACACTTCGCCAATTTGCAGAAACCCTTGGTTTGGATGAAGCAGTAGATTTGTTACAAACAACTCTTGACGAAGAAAAAGCTGCTGATGAAAAACTAACAGAGGTAGCTGTTTCAGCCGTTAACGTAGAGGCAAGCCAGGAAGAAGAAGAACCGGCAGGAAAAAAAAGCAGATAATGCAATCACAAAAAAAGCTGCCCGGTTAAGGCAGCTTTTTTTGTTTGGAAATAATAATTTACAGCGATTTTGATGGCGGGTATAGCAGTACCTCAACCGGGAACAGCACACCTGAATTTGCTACTTCAAAATGATAGTAGGAAATGGGCGCTTTAACAGTTTCCTCCGGCTTTACCTCTCCTACAGGAACAGGTGCCGTTTGCTCAGTTGGAGCAGGAACATTGTCGGAACGTTTTGTGCCGTCTTCATCAAGTGCGATCAGCGGGGCGATCACCAATGCAACCACTGACATCAGTTTTAAAAGAATGTTCAGCGACGGACCGGAAGTATCTTTAAACGGATCACCCACAGTATCGCCTACCACAGCCGCCTTATGCGGTTCTGATTTCTTATAGTACATCTGGCCGTTGATATCAACACCTTCTTCAAACATCTTTTTGGCATTATCCCATGCGCCACCGGCGTTAGACTGGAAAATGGCCATCAGTACTCCTGTAACGGTTACTCCGGCGAGCAGGCCTCCCAAAGCTTCCGCGCCAAATATTGGTAAAAATCCGACAGCTACCGGAACTGAAACAGCCATTAATCCGGGCAACACCATTTCCTTAATAGCAGCCTTGGTTGAAATTTCAACACACTTGCCATATTCGGCAACTCCGTCGGCCGCATCAAAGGTTTTTTTATCGGCATCTGACCATTTCGACATTTCAACGTCACCATTTTTGCGCATAACATCAAGGGCGGCTTTTAACGCCGGTATGGTGTTGAACTGGCGGCGTACTTCTTCAATCATCGCCATAGCGGCACGACCAACGGCACTCATGGCCAGGGCAGAGAATACAAACGGTAACATACCGCCAATAAACAATCCTGCCATCACATTCGCTTTTGATATATCGATGGTGCGTATGTGAGCCGCTGTCATGTAAGCGCCAAACAGTGCCAGCGCGGTGAGCGCAGCAGAAGCAATCGCAAAACCTTTACCAATTGCCGCGGTAGTGTTACCCACAGCATCTAGTTTATCTGTGATCTTGCGTACATCTTTAGGCAAATCCGACATTTCAGCAATACCGCCGGCGTTATCTGAAATAGGACCATAAGCATCAACAGCAAGCTGGATACCCAGGTTCGACAACATACCGACCGCCGCAATGGCGATTCCGTAAAGACCGCCAAAATGAAAGGCTCCAATGATTGAAAAAGCAATGATCAGTATTGGAATTGCAGTTGACATCATTCCCACACCCAAACCGGCAATAATGTTGGTAGCCGCTCCGGTGGAGGACTGGCGAACAATGGAAAGCACCGGTTTTTTGCCGGTTCCGGTGTAATATTCCGTCACCAGTCCAACCATTAAACCACCCACAAGTCCGATTATGGTTGCTACAAACACACCAAATGAAGTATAATGATTTCCTTTTACAGGATCAGCCCACGCATACAACGGATCCTGGAACCACCACTCAGTGGGAAGCATCCAGTCGATGATAAAATACGAAGCAATCACCATGAGTAGCGACGAACCAAATTCTCCAATGTTAAGAGCACGTTGGGGGTCACCGCCTTCACCCACTCTTACAAAGAAAGTACCGATGATCGACATCACAATTCCTACTGCAGCAAGCACAAGGGGAAGAAATACAGGGGCCAGGCCATTGAACTGCGTATCGAGTGCAATAAAATCGGCATTCATGAATGCGGCACCTAAAACCATGGTACCCACAATAGAACCTACATACGACTCAAAAAGATCGGCTCCCATACCGGCCACATCACCTACGTTGTCACCCACGTTATCAGCAATTGTTGCAGGATTCAGCGGATGATCTTCCGGAATTCCGGCTTCTACCTTACCCACAAGATCGGCTCCCACATCGGCGGCTTTGGTATAAATACCGCCACCTACACGAGCAAAAAGTGCTATGGAAGAGGCACCGAATGAAAAGCCGGTGATAATGGTGATAACCCGGTTAAGGTTTTCAACCGTATCGGTGCCAAACTGGGAACTATAAAATATAAACAGTACACTCAATCCAAGAACTCCTAAACCTACCACACCCATTCCCATTACCGAACCGCCGGCAAAGGCAATTTCAAGAGCTTTGCCCATACCGGTACGGGCAGCGTTGGTAGTGCGAACATTCGCTTTGGTGGCAACCCTCATTCCAATAAAACCCGCCAGTCCCGAACAAAAAGCTCCCAGTATAAACGACAGTGCTACCAGCGGCGAAGAGGTCTCGCTGTTAGCCGTTACTCCCAGCAACAGCGCCACACACACAACAAAAATTGCCAACACCTTGTACTCGGCCCGTAAAAACGCCATAGCGCCTTCAGCAATGTGACCGGCAATCTGCTTCATTTTGTCGGTGCCCGCGTCCTGTTTACTGATCCATGCCGACTTCCAAACTGTGTACAGCAAAGCCAACACACCGAATGCAGGAATCAGGTAAAGAATTGAATTACCCATAATTAATTGATTTTAAGATTTTTTAGGTTTATTAATCGCTTTTTGAAGCGCGCAAAGGTAAGAGAAAAAGTATGAACATGAAAGGATTTTTAACGGGAATTCAAATGGTGATCCGGTGATAACACTATGATAATTCGAGGGTAATCAGGCGGTGTTTCAAAGGTTATTTCAAGTAGGTTCAACGGGATTCCGGTGGGAGTTTGATCTATAAACTTTTTTTAGGGAACGGTTTCAAACTGCGGCCATTAAGGAATCAACCCGGAACAATAAGTTTAGAGATACCGGCTTTTACACCGTAATTTTTCAGAAATTTGAATGTTCACCCTGGTGGGCAGAAGTGCGTTACAAGCGTTGTTAACTTCATTCATGAGATTTAAATTTCTATTGCCTGTGCAGCGAACGGCTATTAAGGTAACTTTCAGAAATGAGTATGTAGAATTGCTCGAAAGTTTTGCAATTGAGTATGATGAAAAGTATTTATTTCATGATTTGATTTGATTGTTAATAATTGATATTGTTGTCTGGTCGCTAGCGCATCAGCGTTGCGGCATACATGCGTCGTACCTGCCTGCCGGCCAGGCAGGTCTACGGCACGTTGTACCCGGAGTTGTCGCTCAATCTAGGTTGGCACCCCAGATTACAAAATGGGACGTGCCTACGGCACTGCTCGCCCGCTCCAGGACATCCCAATTATCTTGATTATTGGTCTAAAAGTGCGAAAGATATGAAAATTATAAAATCGGTGATACCATTTCCGGGTCTGAGAAGTTGTATTGATGCCCTATTACATAAATCCGATATGCCCGATTCAGAGTCTGTTTCCGCAAATCTATTCCCATGATGAAACTTACGAAGTCCGCATTAAAATTATCGACAGGGAAGTGCGAAGGGTAAACGTAACACTGAATTAATAGGATCCACCTCTTATTCTTCATACATGGAAAAGAATTCAAAGGCGTGCAGCCGCTTGAGTTCTTCAAAACATTTTTAAAATGATTATCGATTTCAAAGCCAATTGACTGGAAGAATTGCTTCCCTGAAAATTTCGTAGTCAATTTTTTGCTATACCTGTCCAACAAGTTTTATCATCATCAATAATGTCTTTAGTTATATGTAGTTGGTGGGATGGATACAATAGAACTTATGTATTCAAAATTTATAGAGTTTATTTCTTTATCTGAAGACACATTTAAAATTTTAAGATTATCCGTTGAAAAGAAAACTGAGAAAGTGGAATAAATTCCATTGAACAACCAGATTTTTTGAAATTTGAAGATGCGTATTTTAAAATATATTAACTGCACCGCTATAATCTAAAATACTGCCACACCTTTTTAATACAAGTTTGAAATAATTAAATATTTTTTTATTATAGCAATGTTTTATATATTTAACCTCGAAATACCTGATCTATAGCTTTTAACATGAGAAATATATATTGTATATTATTTGCTACTTTATTATACATCAACTGCATAGCTAATGGTTCTTGGAACCAAATAAGCATTTATAATGGTGGTGCAGTTGATGTGCCATGCAGTTTTAGTATTGGTACTATAGGTTATGTAGGGGGTGGGCGCACTTCTTCAACCACTTTCAACAGTGATTTTTGGGAATTTGATCCTGTTACCAATACATGGACGCAAATAGCATCTTATCCCGGTGGCGGTACATTTGGCATGGCATCATTTGTAATAAATGATAAAGCTTATGTTGGTCTAGGCCTTAATTCGTTGGGATATCAGGATGAATTTTATGAATATGACCCATTAACAAATATTTGGGTTCAAAAGGCCACTTTTGCAGGTGGAGCAAGATATTCTAGCTCTTGGTTTACAATAGGAAATGCCGGATATATTGTTGGTGGTTGGGATGGTTCTGCACTCGACGATTGTTGGGAATATATACCTACAACCGATACCTGGCTGCAAAAAGCAGATTATCCCGGTGGGAATCGCCAAGGAGCCGTAGGTTTTACTATCAATAATCTGGGATATGTTTGCAGTGGATACAATCAACCTGTTCATTATAATGATTTATGGCAATTCGACCCCGTGAACAATACATGGTCTTCAAAAGCCACATTTCCTGGCACACCTAGGCGAGCGTGTTCAGCATTTGTATTAAATAACGAAGCATATGTTGGTTTAGGTTATGAAGATGTAACTTATCAAACAGACTTTTATAAATATAATCCAATTACTGATTCATGGAATCAGGAAACAGATTTTGGTGGAACCGGAAGATATACTACATTTTATTTTGCACTGAATAACAAAGGTTATATTGGTGCAGGATCCAGCGGTAATGTACAAACACCAATTATGACAGATGATGTCTGGGTGTTCGAACCATCAGGCGATCAAAATTTAATTCAGGGTCATGAATTTGTTGATTTTAACAGCAACAGTGTTCAGGATAGTGCTGAGCCCTCATTGGTAAATAAAAAAATAATCGAAAATATTACCGGCAACATTGCTTTTACTAACCAGGATGGGTTTTATTCTTTGGCAGTTGATGACACCGGTAATTATGTAGTTACAATTTTGGATACTCTCAGCTATTTTGCACCCGTTCCTTTAGATCATAGTGTCAATTTCGGTTCGCTTTTACAGGTTGATTCCTTAAATGATTTTGCTTTTCAGGCATCAGGAATATATAATGATTTATGCATCACCATTTCTCCAACAAATAACTTTCGTTCCGGAATGATTGGATCGTATATCATTAGTTTTACAAATGTGGGAAATACGGTACTGAATGGTACAGTAGTATTTTATC
>JALYQW010000099.1 GCA_030855635.1 Bacteroidota bacterium
ACTGAGAGTGCATCAATATGATTTGACAGCAGCAAATGTGATTGCATCCAGAATTTTGGTGGCAACAAGAGATTCATTTTATCAACCAGGAATTCCTGCTCTTACTGCTAATTTAAGTATTCCTCAACTGGCTCCCGATGGGAAAATTTATATTACTACTGGAAATAGCACCACTTATTTTGGCAGAATAAATTCACCGGACAATTTAGGAACGGCATGTGATGTTGCCCAGCACAGTGTTATAATACCTACCTATAATTTTAATACCCTACCAAATCATCCAAATTATTTTTTAGGAAAGATTCCCGGTAGTCCATGTGATACGATTGTGGGTGTAGGAATGGATGATCTTCAAGATATAACGGTGCGGGTATATCCTAATCCATCCAATGGCAATTTTACATTAAGTTTCCCTGTTCAAGGCGAGGCTGGAAATGTGGAAATTTATGATGTGAACGGAAAATTGGTGCATCAGGAATACGTTGCAGCATGGAGCCAGTTTAAGAAATTGGAATTAACGGGAATGCGTAAAGGAATTTACTTTTGTAAAATGAAATGGGAAGGGAAGGAAAGGGCTGTTAAAATTATTATTGAGTGAACTTCTCCGCTCAGATTATTAACAAAAGTATTTGCATACGATAGATAGTTATTTGCATACGATTATTTCAGTAAAATGCTTTAAATCAAAAGAATAATGGGGTAAAATATTGGTTCAAGTAGGCCCACCCCCGAAGCAGAGAAAGCCTCGCCTGAACGGCGGGGCTTTCACGCTTCGGGGCGGGGCCCAATCCTGAAGCGTCTTGTTGAGGACTTGAGCGTTAGCGAGGATGCAACAACTCTGCTTCGGGGTAGCATGGATGTTTATTCAAATTATCACTGCATGGATTAAGTTTTATTAAATTTATTATTGAAACAGAGAAACCGTGCTTGGCTTGCAGGTTTTTTTCTTTTTGAAATCGTATGCAAATTCGAATTATGCATAAACTTTTAAGTTTATGCGTGTTTTTTGCTTGAAAAATTATTTCGAGCTGTTTATTTTTTCGAATTTTTATTCGACTTTTTCAATTCCATTTTATATACCCTCCACAATTTGCTTTAACTTATTCATGAGAAATTTGAATCGGTCAGTACGTGTTTCGTAATATAAATTTCCTGCAATAGCTTCCTGTGAAACTGAATCAGACAGCATATTTTGAAATTCCACTTTTAAAAAATCCAAGACTTCGTTGGGAGAATTTAAAATGGTTTCTACCAAATCCATTCTGTTGTCGAGAATGTAAATGATGTCTTCAAAATCATGACTGGTGCGTGGATCTTTCCCACCTCGATCATGATATGCATCAAATTTATATGCAAGAAAATAAGCTAATGGCAAAATACGAACAAATACATTTTCTATTTTAATTTCCTGTAACTGTTTAAATCCGGGACCGTACCATTTATCTGAAGGAGCCCACCCAATAGCCTGCGTAGACATTACATCGACTGTAACATCGTCATAAAAAAAACGACAAATTACTTTTTCATTCATCCTTTGACGAAATCCTTTTCCAATCAAATCAAGTCTTAGTTTTTCCAAATCACCAACTGAAAAAATTTCAAGACTTATATCAACATCTTTAGTCGGGCGTACATCATCGGCTGCTGGGTCGTTGCTATACAAACTCACAACAGCTCCACCAACAAAAATCACACGCTCATTTAGTTCCCCAAGAGCGGATGCAACCTTCTTTATTACTCCTAGATTTATGGTTGTATTCTTCAACTTATTCTTTTGGTTAATTCTGTTAATGCAAGATTTCTTTCTCTGACTTTTCCTATCCGCAAAGCATCTACCAGTGAAAGTAGTTCATGCAACTGACTGTCCTTAACAGCAGCATCCGGGACAGTAGGAAATAATGGAATAATAGACTGTCCTCTAATTTTTCCTTTAGCGCTTGGCCATACATAATTCTCCTGGCTTAATATTATTTTATTTAACGGCAAAGCAGAATGAGCTGTGGGAATTCCCCTTACCATTGCCCCCGGTTTTTGAGGGAATACATAGCTAATTCCGTGTTGTAAAAATTCCAAAAAAGCTGAGCGCATTACTTTCTTTCCATTTTCAAATAATAGCCCGGCGTATTGCATACGTGCAACAGACTGACTTATTTCCGATTGACTCATAATTAAAGCCTCCGCTACCGGCTTTTGCTGCCAATTGCCATTATCCATTGCAATGATTTTAAGCAGAATCACAATGTCCTGCGGTTTCATCTGGTACTGATTTTGTTTCATATTGCTATATTGCGTATTGCGATACGCAATAATACAAATAATATTACTGATTAGCAAATATATATAAAGTAATATCGCATATCGCAATATACGATATATTGACTAAGTGGTTGCAATCTAGAGCCAGAATTTGAAATAAATTGAATTTGCATACGATAATCAGTTATTTGCATACGATTTATTTGAACTTTGTAGTAATAGCAAGGGTTTCATGGCAGTTTAAGATGGTTCAAGTAGGCCCCCGAAGCAGAGAAAGCCTCGCCTAAACGGCGGGGCTTTCACGCTTCGGGGCTGGAATGTAAAATGTAGAATTTACAATGTAAAATATTAAAAGGAGCATTTTCTTTCCTTCTGCCGCCCCAACTTGATGTCGCATTTTTGCGACTTCAAGTTTTCAAATTCTTCCAAAGTTAACTGAAACATAAAGTCTTCCGGAAAGCGGTCAATATTACGTTTTACCTGCTCATTCAGTCGTTTTGTTACCACACCATACATTTCCGCCAAATCTTCATCAATCATTACTTTTTGTCCTCGTAATAAATATATTTTGCTGATAACAAGGCTTTCGCTCACGGCTATTTTCTTACTCATAGTTGGTTAAAATCTTGATGTCGTACAAAGTATCAAATTATGAAAAAGGTACTCAAGTGAAAATGAGTGCATGTGACAATAATTAAAGATACGAATCTTAGAATGATGAATTATTTAATTACAAGCTTTCTGTAGAATGACTGACTTGCAGAATCTGTTAAAAGAAGAAAATAAATTCCTGAGTTGATTGAAGGTATTTGCATCTTGTCATCTTTAATTTCTAAACTTTGGATTAAACTCCCCGAAATATTACTGATTGATGCAGAAACGACTTTAGTTTTACTTTGAATATTCAATTGTGAATTTGGATTAATCGGGTTTGGAAATATATCTAAAGCTATATTGTTGATTTCCGGATTATCAACAACAAATCCTGTCCATGGTCTAAATGTAAAGTTAAATGAAGAGGATATTGGAATACCCTGATTTAAAAAGTCGTTAAAAATCATACTATCCGGCTGACAACATGTAAATGAATTGTAGCATGTATCAGTTATTAGTACTGGAGAAAAGTAACAAATAGGATTATTAGGCTGATTTGGAATTAGCATCCAATTTAAAACCACTTCAGCTTTAGGTAGTCCGGAAACACTTGGAAAAGGCAACGAATCTTCATATAAAACTGAGCTGTCCCAACTTAATTTTAATGGATAGTTTGCATAAATTACATAAAGTGTATAATCTTTTGCTTGAAAATAATTTATATCAATATTAGTAATTGAATCAAATGCCGGACATACGAATGTGTCAAATGCGCCTGGGATACTATCAAACTTGTACTTTTTTTCATTAAAAACTCCTTCATCATAGCATGTAAATATTTCTCCATACGTTCCGTCATATCCTATATACGCCGTATCCTTTTGTCCAATGGCATCTTCTATAAAGATTGGAAATACCCAAGCTGGTTGTTGAATCGCTCCTGGTATTAAATATGTTTGCGAAAAAACCATAGCGCTTTTTAGAAAGAAAAATACGCCGAATAAAAAATATTGAAAATTGCTTTTCATTATAAACAGGAGAAAATGGAATTTATTTGTAGAGTAAAGTTAGAAAAGTATTTTACAAAATAACACAAATATCTGCAATAACTGTCTGCAGTTTTCGGGTTATTGCGTCCTTCAATCACTCATTATAGTACAGTAAATCAACTACATAAACTAATATACCTTTTGTTGTTTCTTAACTCGTTGGGCAGATTCTTTGATTTTCATCAAAAGTAAATGTCATCAATCCGGTCATCAGCTGAAATAAGGAAAGTTAATGCCCGCCCTGAAAAATTGTAAATTGAAAATCGTGCCGATAAAAACGGATAGGCCATCGGAAACCGTACCACAACTTTTTACAACCGAACTACTATGTATGGTTTTGAAAAGTTATCTGACTTGAAATTACTTCCACGTCATTTTTTTAAAAGGGAATCCTTCTGAGCTTGTTTTTTCTGCTTTTTAAAATATCCTCTTAATAAAAAACTATGCTTAGCAGCTTCAAGGTCTTCCTCCAGTTTTTTAGAACTGCTGTCAAGATTTTTTATCATTTCCTTTAAATTTGACCCGGCTTCTTCATCGTGCAGCAAAACACCTACAGGTGTTTTCGTGTTGCTGCCTGCTTCCTTTAGGTCAGCTATGAAAACTGAAGCGGTATCAGAAATTTGTTGCAAATTTAAAACCGATGCTTTTAGAGAATTAAAGACTACTGTATCAGTAATCAATTCATTGGCCAATGTGCCTTCTTTATTAAGACCGGAACTGAATTGTTCAAGCGAGGCCATCAACTGTTGCGCTTTGGCGGAAGCATTTTGAAGCGAAGCCGTTGCTGTATTTATGTTATTATAAATGGATTTGTCATTCAGCAAACTTCCGATGGTTCCATCGCCAGCAGCCATCTTTTTACTAATTGATTTAAAATCATTAGTAATTTCCAGGACATTTTTATTGTTTTCCTGGAGTGTGTTAATCATATCTTCCGATGAAAATGTTTTTTCTACCGACAGCGTATCTCCTTCTTCCACTTCCGGAGACCGGGACGTACCCCCATAAATAACTAATATTTTGTTTCCAATCAAACCATCGGCACCTATTTTAACTTTGGAATCTTTCCTTATATATTGCTTGTCCTTGGTATCAATTCTCATAATTACTCCCACCTGTGATTTGCCATAAAATTGAATTTTGCTAACGGTACCAATTTTCACACCTGAAAACCAAACATTATTCCCGGGCTGTAATCCACTAACGTCATCAAAAAGAGAAACCACTTTCATTTTTCTTTTAAACGTTTCGTTAAGATTACCAACCATGAGAATACCTCCTATCAGGAACAGCAATCCTATAAATAGAAACAACCCTACCATTACAGGTCTTTTATTTTTTGATTCGCTCATTTTTATTGTATAAAATTATAATTAAAAAAACTCTTTATTTCTTCATCATTGGTTTCAAATACCTCATCAAATGTTCCTACGCTTTTAAATTTTCCTTCCAGCAAAATAGCAACCCGGTTTCCGGTAGCTTTAGCGCATGTAAGATCATGAGTAATGATTACCGAACTTGTATTATAGCGCTGCTGAACTTCATTAATAAGGTCATTGATTTCTGAACTTGTAATCGGATCAAGTCCGGATGTAGGTTCATCATACAACATAATTTCAGGTTTCAAAATAAGTGTTCGTGCAATTCCAATCCGTTTTCTTTGTCCTCCCGAAAGATCGGAAGGCATTTGATATATTTTATCAATTAATCCAACTGCCTCTAATGCTTCCTGTACAGCATACTCAACATCTTTTTTATTCAGTTTCGTATTATTCATCGTCAATGGAAAGGCGAGATTTTGATAGACATTCATACTATCGTATAAAGCACTACTTTGAAATGAAAATCCGATTCGCAAACGTAAAGCATCCAGTTCCTTCTCACTTAAATGACTTAATTCCCTTCCCAATATATTTACTTCTCCTGCGTCAGGCTTAAGTAATCCAACCATAATTTTTATCAGAACAGACTTTCCGGTTCCCGATTTACCAAGCACTGCAACATTCTCACCTTTAAAAACATTGAAATCAATTCCTTTTAGCACATGCAATTCACCAAATGATTTGTAAAGTCCACTTATAGAAATTACGGATTCATTTTTATTAATTACATGTGGCTGCAAATTTTCCATTTCAAATAAATCTGATCCAGTTAGAAATCTGAACGATTAATATTTCCTCCACAAACACCAGGAACATGGCAAGTACAACTGCTTCATTTGCAGCTTTACCAACGCCTCTGGTTCCCTGAGTAGCATGATACCCCTTGTAACATCCAACAATACCAATAGTGAATCCAAAAACAACGGATTTAGCTATAGCACTAAACAAGTCCAGAAACTTAATTGAGGAAAATGCATTTTGATAAAAACTGATAAGACTGGTAGTTTCTTCTGCATGCACGTTAATATATGATCCATACAAGGCAAGAAAACTACAATAGAAAGATAAAACCGGAATTGCAATAGTTGTAGCCAGCACGCGGGTAACTACTAAATATTTAAATGGATTTATTGCCGATACTTCCATAGCCTCAATTTGTTCGGTTACTTTCATGGAACCTAATTCTGCACCGATGCTGGAACCAACCTTGCCTGCACAAATAAGGGCAGTTACTAGTGGGCCAAGCGCTTTCACAATGGCAATTCCGATCAAAGAAGGAAGCCACGAGGTAGCTCCAAAATCTTCCAAAGAAGGGCGGGATTGTTTTGTAAACACCACTCCTATGATGAAACCAGTGACCGTAATAAGGGAAAGAGATTTTAAACCTACTTCAAAACACTGATTAAGTACTTCTTTAAAATGAAAAGGAGTTTTTACAACTTCTTTAAAAAATTTCGTAGTGAACTTAAAGGCACGATATACATCCGCGAAATACTGATCGAGACCTCTGGATAAAACAAACTTATTGGGGAAAATTTTACTCATGCCCTTATTAGATTATCATCATTGGGGAAATAACAAAGAAATGTTGTTTAATAAAGGCGTAAAACAGGATAATCCCCCTTATTAGGAGACTCACTTGTCCAATTAACAATAAGAATGCCATTGCACTTCCGATTAAACACCATCTGATACATTTGGTGGTGCGCTTAGCTTATTTTCGCGAAAAAATCTATATAGAATATAATGAAGTGCAAATATCGTTACAGCTATTCCCAATTGACTATGATAGGATGGTTTGTCAGGAGTTATTTTGTGATATAAGGTTTCCATAATAAAGTAACTGACGTTGAATAAATGAAGGGTGAGACCAGCATAGAGTACCCTATTTAAATTTTTAAAGGTCCAGAGAATTATTGGAATTATCAGAATAAAAATAAAAGTAACAAAGCCATGTTTATTCTCAGATAAGTTGAGTTCCAAAGCATAACTTTTGAAATTCTGAATGAGAAAAAAAAGATGAATAAAATGATTGAGAGCAAACAATGTTATTAAAATCCGAAATGTATCCTTTTTCTTATCGTCAAGATAGATTTCTTTAAGACCGTAGTAACCAATCATTAGTAAAATGATTAGATTAATAGCTGAAGATGCCCTGCCTGAATTGCGAGTACTTTTGGCAAAAACAAAATCCGCTTCTGTCGTCCATACTGCCCACAAGTAAATTATTAACTCTAAGCATAAAATAAATGCGATTAATAGTGGTATACTATTTTTCTTTAACAGGAGTAGTGCCAATTGATATGAAGCATTAAATGAGTCGAATTTTCAAAATTACCCTGTCCGAAATATCGGTCGATGAAATCGAATGATAGGAGTGCTACTGTTGTCCCAACGAGTAAAACACATAGTAAAATTGATTTTATCATTGTCATTTTGTTATAGGTTGATAATTTGCAATCGTTAAAGTCAATTTAGTAACATAGAGTTTTAACTTATACAATACGAATTGCAGTTACCCCAGGGTGCCCATCTCAGAGCTCTTCACTGTCAATATTCCACAAACTACTACAGATGCACAAAGCTTCATTTAAGCATTGAACATGCTTTAAATAAAATATTAGCGTTTATCTTTTTGCTATCTACTATCTTGCTTTTCATACGAAGATGTCAATGCTTAATTAACTTTCCACTCTTTATTAAATGCTTTTCAGCAGAAGACAGTTTGTAAAAGTAAATGTCATTGGTGTAAGCTGATAAATCAATCGTGTTGAATTTGTTCTTTAAAGTTTTGTCAATTATTTTTTCGCCCAAAGAATTGTAGAGTGTGAATTTAAAAACTTGTGTTGAATAAATTTGAATGTTTAATTCGTTGTTAAATGGATTTGGATATAGAATAAGCTGTAATTGTTCATTCAATTCATTAATTGAAAGCGGAATTATTTCTGAAATATTTCTTCTATAAACCTGCGAGCTATCAGTTCCTATTATAACAAATGAATCAATAACAGCTACTGATATAATTCCAGTGTGTATGGGCAAGCCAACATTATCTTCAATCCACGTATATCCATTATCAGCAGAATAATAAAATCCTTTTGAAGTTCCGGCAAAAGTATAATTTCCCAATTTGGCAAAAGCAAAAGGGACAATAGTATCTTTAACAACTGTCCATGTAGAACCATTGTCAGTTGATAAATTAATTGACATTAGATTTTGACCTGGTCCGCCAACAAGATTACCATTATTTGTCAATCCAAGATTCTTGGCGATCATTGCACCATTCTTTAGCGTCCAGTTACTACCATTGTTGTTTGAATAAAAAACACCGGAAGGTAAATTGCTGACCCAAACTTCACTTCCCTGTATTATAAAAGTTATAAAAGCATCAAAGTTGGTGAGAGAATAAGTTTTAGTCCAAGAAATACCATTGTTTAACGATTGATAAATAGATGCAGTGTCACCAACAAAAGAACCTGATGTTCCAAGAAGTAAAGTTGAGTCACTTAGAATCAGCGAATATACGTTGTCAGGAATTGTAATCCCTGAATCGCAACTTACCCATGATAAACCGTTATCCGTTGATTTAAAAACTCCACTATAAGGGACAGTAGCAAACAAAGTAGAATCCTTCACTATAAGACTTCTTATTTCAAAGGAAAATGCAGAAGCATTATTGAATGTCCATGTTGCACCAAAATCATTAGAAACATAAACACCTCCGTTACTACTTGCAACAACGACCGAATTATTTTGTACCACACTCCGCGTAACAAAATTTCCTGTTAGTTGCCATTGAGCACTTGCTTGTATTGGGCTTTGCAGGAGCACTATGGTAAGGTAGATCAATATCGTTTTCATTGAATTCATCTAGTTGTGAAAGTCATTTAAAAATGACTGCCATGTTCTTCTGTTTCAAGTTAGCACTGTCGTTTGTTCGGAGTGTTTAGGTTGCAGATAACGTCATTTCGTGCAAAATCTCCAATTCAAAATTATATTGGCCTCCATTATTGTTCTAGGGTGCTCGAAACCGAAGGATTATATTAGCCCCATAGCTTGCCCCTGATTTCCAAAACTAAGAAAAAACTGGCTTATTCCCACCAAACCTCCAAAATATAAAAATAGCCATCGGGCAGACAATTTTTTAACTTTTGAAATCCCAAAATGTTCATATCTCATCGAAAATTGTAAGTCAGGTAAAATTAATCCATGACTGCAACAGGCAGGCGATTCTCCATCGGCCTGGAGAGTTCATTAAGCGGGAAGTGTTCGAATCCACACGGGAGTTTAATGGATCTAAATACATGACTTCTTTGTCCATATGAATATTATTAATATTTTCCCTCATTAAATTGAGTTATCAATTCGACTTTTTGATTTGTACTTATGACTTTCGGACTTGTCATTAGTGTGTCTGGAGGATTTACTTTTGTAAGTATTGATTCCAAAATTGGTAACATTCCGTTTAAGTTTTTTGTCTTTATGAGAAAATTCCAAACTGATTCAAATTTTTTCCAGCCGCCGCTATAAAAGAAGTGCTTAAGTTTATGCTTATGAGAATCGTGATTTAAACTTGCCTTAAAAATATTTGGCCAACTGTAGAACTCTTTGTATGCCCAATCATAGCCAGTTTTTAATTCTTCAGCGGTAAGATTTTTTGTTTTATACACTACATTTCTGGTGTCAAACAAATCCCAATTTCTTGTGAGTATTCTCCCTTGTTCTTCCATGCTTTTAAATAATCTTGTTCCGGGATAAGGTGTTAGAACATGATATGTTGATGTAGTAATAGAATTTTCTACTCCCCATTCAACAGTACGTTTAAAAACATCTTTGTCGTCTTCGTCAAGTCCGAAAACAAAACTCCCGTTTATCATTATACCCAATGAATGAAGGCGGTTCACCGCCCTTATATAATCCTTCTCTAAATTTTGCTTTTTGTTGCTTTGTTTGAGATTTGCAGAAGAAAATGTTTCAAAGCCAACAAATAAGCTTCTTAAACCTGCTTCGGCTGCATTCTCAATTAAATTTCCTCGTAGAATAGAATCAACTGTTGCAGCACCTTGAAAAACTCTGTTCATTCCTTTCATTCCTTCAAACAATCCGTTTGAAAATTTTGTGTTACCTAACAAATGGTCGTCAAGAAAATACAAATGCCTGCCTGGCAACCTATCAATTTCGGCTAAAGCATCATCAACTGCTTGTGTGTAAAAAGTTCTGCCACCTTCAAAAAATGCATCTTTGTAGCAAAAGTCGCAATGATGAGGGCAACCTCTCGAAACAACAATTGAGTTAGGAACTAAATAACGGTTTCGTTTTATAAGATCTCTCCGAATTGGAGGAATTTTTTCTAATGTTCTGACCCCAGAAGAATAAACTTTTTTAGGTTGTTTATTTTTAAAGTCTTTTAAGAATTGCGGAAATGTTTCTTCACCGGGTCCTATAAAAATGGTGTCAGCATATTGCGCTGCTTCATCTGGAAGAGATGTAACATGTAGTCCGCCTAATAAAATGTAAGCCCCTTTTAGTTTGTAGTGTTTTGCAATTTCGTATGCTCTATAGGCATTGGTAATATAAACTTGGATTATAACAAGATCGGGATTGTCATTTAAATTCAGTCGCTCAACATGTTGGTCCTGTAAATCAATTTCATCATCTGGAGATAGGTAGGCAGCTAATGTTGCCAGCCCAAGCGGTGGGAACAAGGAATATTTAATTGGTCTCCAAAAAGGGCTTTCTGCTTCGGCAAGTGCAGGTAGAATCATTTTTACTTTCATATTCCCTTAAACTGCTTTTTTCAAAAATTATTTTTCTAACTTTAATCTTACCGAAAATATTCATCAGAAATGCTGTTAGCGCCAGTGGTTCATTGTCCGATAATATGCTCTGCTGTCATTGTCTGGTTTGTTAATGTCGTCACGAAATAAAGGTATTAATAACCAATCTAAAGGCCAAATAAGAAGCAGCTTAATTATATCCGACCAGAAAAGGTGGCAGCGTTAGACTTCTTGAAGCATATTAAAAACGAGATATTTCAAGGTTGACTTTTACAGTGGTTGAAACCGTGATAGGTAGTGGATTTGTGCGCATTTAAAAATCCTATTTAGTCTCAATAATAAGTATTTCATTACTGAGTCCCTAATTGCTGTAATCCTTTTTTTGCACTTTCCAAATTAGGATCAAATCCAATGCTTTCTTATAATAGTGGATAGCCTTTTGCTTATCAAATACCTGAATCGCTTCTTCAACATGATTGCTATTAAGCAATTTGTATCCTTGCTGATTTAAATATCTTTCCGGAAACTTAAACCCTGCGTCAGCCGCCATCTGTTTTAATTTTTCAACTGGAAAATATAACTTGCTTATTTGTCCATCGACAATATGTATTGCAAAGGAGATAATCAATGTTAATGAAAATTTTTGCTATACTATTTTTTGCAATTAGAAATAATTATTGATAAAAATTTACTCATCTCTTTTATTTGGCTTTCTCTAATTCCTTTCAGGGCTAATGTAATAAAGTCTGCTAATCAATTGTTTGCAAATAAGTTGGGAATGAAAAGTCGTTATGCTATTGCCCTAACGGTGCTATTTGCGTATGCAAGGAACTCATTGATCGTTCGGACCGGTACAAATCCCAATTGAAAAATATAGTGTTTAAGCGGAAATTTGAACGTCGCGATGAACCACTGTTTGATAGTATTATCTTGCATCTGTACCTTCTTTTATTCATAAAACAAAAAAAGCACTACCATTGGAATATTCCGGTGATAGTGCCTTTAATTTATTAAAATTAAAGATATTATGATGCAGTACTCTTCTCAAGCAATGCCAATAACTCTTTCGCTACTTTCTCACTGCTTGCGGGGTTTTGCCCTGTTATCAGCATACCATCCTTTACTACATGAGAGCTCCAGTCGCTACCGCTGGAATATTTACCGCCTCTGGCTTTCAGTTCATCTTCCAGGAGGTAAGGCACAACGTCTGTTAACTTCACACCTTCTTCTTCGGTGTTTGTAAAACCGGTCACTTTTTTTCCTTTTACCAAAGGGTCTCCATTTTCATCTTTCACATTCAACAATGCAGATGGTGCATGACAAACTGCTGCTACAGGCTTACCCGCAGACCAAAAATCCTGGATTAATGCAATAGAATCTTTGTTATCATAAAGGTCCCACATCGGCCCATGACCACCAGGAAAGAAAATTGCGTCAAAATCTGCAGCGTCTACTTCTGCAAGCTTTTTAGTGTTTGTTATTCTTTCTTTCAACGCCCGATCAGCATAGTACCGTTTGGTGGCCTCAGTTTGTGCATCCGGTGCCTCACTTTTAGGATCTATAGGTGGCTGACCACCTTTTGGCGATGCGATGGTAACTTCCACACCTTCATCAGCCATTACATAATAGGGTGCTGCAAATTCTTCTACCCAGAACCCGGTCTTCATGCCGGTATTCCCTAATTCACTATGGGAGGTTAATACAAATAATACTTTCATAATCTTTATTTTTTTGTGATAAATAAATGCTTAACAGAATTGTCCCGCTAAGTTTTTCTTTAAATAAACAAACACGGTGCCGCTAAAAGGGGTGAATGGAACGGTTGTAAATCATTTTTCCTATATTTTTTCCAAGCTGTTACATCAGTGAGTTCATGACCGATGGTCTCAAAATGTGATCTGCTGACTAAACAGATTTAGCCAAGGGAGACAAGGCAATGTTATCAAAAATTTTTAACCTCGCGACGAATGTTATTGAATGACAATCTTGCCATTCATGATTGACATACTCTTTTCTTTGATTTGAAATAAATAAACTCCATCGGATAAATTCCCTCTGTAGAAAATTAATTTACCTTTTTCAATTATTTCTCTACGAACCAATTTTCCGTAGATATCATACACGAATAAATCTAAAGCTGAAGTAATATCAAATTTATTCATTTCGAAAACACAAGATGAATGAAATGGATTTGGATAAATTGAAATTTCATTCTTTGCTGTTAATGATTCATCAATAGAAGTTGTTGTACAAAGCCCAGCTTCATAAAGGGAAAATGATGAGGTTTGATATTGTGAAGTAATGTCATTTGAAAGCATTGAAACATTTGTTATATTAATTGCAGAATCTAAAGTAAACGTATTAGATGCTGAAGTGAAAAACATATCATTATTGCTGCAGGGAAGTGTGAATGTACTATCCATAGTGGCAATACCTCTTCCATAAATCAGTGCTCCAGAAAGTTTTGAAGAAATAAACATCGTTAGCGAATCGTTTTGTTTTGCTAAGTCGAGAATAAAATACTGTAGGTTGCTATGCGTAAAAGTCTTACTTGATAGAATTGCTCCGGAAGTATCTATTTTTAATACATAAGGTATATAACTTAGTGGATAACCATTAGTACCTGCGGCTAAAAAAGAATTATTCCATTTAATAGCCGTTCTAAAATCCATGGGAAAGTTTAAGGAAGGTGTATATTTATTTGCCCACACTAAATCAGCACTTTGATTTAGCTTAATTATTAAAGGAGTTGGATTGGCATTGCTAATTTGCAACTGTCCAAAAACCCAGATGGAACTATCTGAATCCTGTAAAACCTTGTTTGTTACAATATACTGATTGGGTGAATAATATGTTTTATACCATACTACATTTAAGTCATCGTCCAGACTAAGAAAGTTCATTCGTTTGGCACTTACCCAAGTGATATTATCAGAACCTGTTATAAGAAATTGTCCATTAATTAATTTGATGATGGAATGTAACCTGGCTGTATGATTGGTGTTTTCCACTCTAAAGTATTGTGATTTAAGGATGGTGCCGCTAATGTTTATTTTACATATCCCAATACTGCCAATGTTGCCCCATGCATTTGTTCCGATATAAAAAGTAGTATCGGTTATTGCGGTAATAGAAACAGGTTCATTAACAAATGGTGCAGTTGAGTCTGAAATAGATTTTATATATAACAAACTTCCTGTTGAATCCGTTCGCATTACTGCCATGGAAAAAGTATAACTTGACGGGCCCACGCTATCTCTTATTTCACATAGAGCTAAATAACCATTGTCAGCTAATTGAACAAAGTCTTTCAGAAATAAAGTAGAGGAAGAAATACCTTTTGAGTACCTTTTTGCCCATTGGAAATTATAAGACGCATTGAGTTTAACGATATGGCCGGTTTGAGGAAGATTACCCGGTTGTGTTCCAAACTGACTTCCGCAAAATGCAGTTCCGTTGTCAAAGGTGGAAATAAATTTGCCACTACTGGTGTTCATTGCAGAGTCAAGAAACAATTTATCTACAGTTAATTGAGCTCTTGTCAGTGAAGCGCTCAATAAATAGAATATTAAAAGGACTAGATGTTTCATTTTTTTGTTATTGAGTTACTATCAAAGTCAAATATTTGCAATCAATTTTGCGTTAGTTGGCGTCATTACATATCTGCTAACTTGCTGTGCGTGCCCCGCATGGGCAGGACGCACATTTCAGAAAGGTAAAAAATAAAGTTGAGAATTGCAAAATTTAATGTTTTCGCCTGCGAATTACTGATTTTGGGGTGAGTCATTGCTGTAAAAGATTTTTCATTGCAACTGTTATTCACATCTGCAAAGCCATATGCCCACATCATACCTGGAATCTGTGCAGGGCTTGGGCTGCAAAGAAAAAACACAATCAGTAATTGACAGAAGATCTGAACGGAATTGTGGGTTCATAATATAAAAGTAATCATAAAAACGGCACTTAAAATCTCTGAATGCAATTGCCCGACTATTTCAGCTTTACAAATAGGTTAATTTAACAAAAAA
Organism: Bacteroidota bacterium; assembly: GCA_030855635.1. Classification (GTDB taxonomy): domain Bacteria; phylum Bacteroidota; class Bacteroidia; order AKYH767-A; family OLB10; genus JADKJB01. The sequence goes on from JALYQW010000099.1 coordinate 15,087, forward strand.
GAGTTTATTTGCTGTTGGGTTGCATGAAAAAGGTGTGAAATTGGGTTTTGATGGAATTGTAGTTTGGTCTAAAAAGCAAAATAAATCCCTACAGAATGATATTCAAAGCGTTTTCTAAAAATAAGTTAATTTTGTTTTCGGGGCTTTTATTTTTCGCAATTCACCTGCAGTTTTCAAGCATATTCTTCAAAGAAAGAATGTTAAATGAAGATGCTCCATTTTATTTAATGCAACTCATACAGCATGGAAAAATGCTATGTGAACATTACCGGTATAGCGTTTTTCTTTTCAATTGGGTTCCATTGTTAGCATTGAAAGCGGGAGCGTCCATAGAAGCCATAACCTGGGTTTATTCTATTGCAATTGACGCGTTTTACCTTGTACTCTTCCTGTATGCCTTTTTTGTTTTGAAGAATGCATGGGGGGCATTTATGCTCGTGGTATTTTTAGGCATTGCCTTAGGGCGTGATTATTTTGTTCCCGGCAGCGAGTATCCCCTGGCGATTATTTCGACTTTGGTATTAGTGGGGATGGAATTCAATAATTCAAGTTTGATCGATAGGAATAAGTTAATCTGGAGTGCTGTAATCATTCTCATCAGCCTCAATTTTCATCCAATTGCAATTTTAGCCCTGGGTTATATAATTTGCTACGAGTTCCTAGTCTCGGATAAGCATGGTAAAAAGCACTGGGTCGTGCTGGGTGGTATTGCAATTTTAATATTTCTGGTCAGAACCTGGCTTGTTCCATTTGATGAGTATGAAGACAATAAAATGAAGTCATGGAGTGAGGTATTTAATTTCATCTTAAAGCCTTCTAATCTGCCTGCTGCTTTTGCAGCCATTAAATATCACACCGATTATAGTCTTGAATTAATAGGAGCTTATTTGCTTTCCATAATTCTATTGGTATTGCAAAAACGTTGGTTGGTACTATTGTTTTCATGTTGCTTTACTTACTTTTTGTTCATTCTTTTCAGCGTTATAAAAAGTCCTGATGATACAAATTTACGTTTCGCGGAATATTTTATTTTGGTGGGTATTCCTGCTTTAATGCCAATAATAAAACATCCGGGACTGTTAAAGGGACATTGGTTCAGAAGTGCAACCATAATAGCAATAGCTTTAAGTACATTCATTTTCAGGACTTGCACCAATGTTGACTATTTCAAACATAGAATCAACTATGTTGAGCGTTTAATAAAAAATGGGGCATCCTTAAAGGAAAAACGATATATTATTGATTATAGAAATATACCTTACAGCTATATATCCAACAACTGGCCCATTACTTTTCAAACACTCCTCCTTTCATCATTCCGGAATCCTGATTCAGCTGTAACTTATATCGCCACAAAAGATATTAATGCTTACGATACATTAATTCGGGATAAATCATTTTTTCTTGGTCCGGAGTGGCGAATTGAGATGTATAACATTGGGACGAACAGAATCAAAAAACACTATTTTAATTTGCCAGAGGAAGGTTATCGAAAAATAACCACATCACAAAAAGATTTTATTGGTGACAGCGCTTCATTTAACGCATCAACAGTCAGAATTATCCTGCTCGATAGTGTCGTCAGGAAAATTAACGATTCCTTAAGTTTTGTAATTGTTAAAATTGTCAATAATTCCGGTAAAGTAATTCCATCCATTCCTGATAGCGAAAATGCAACCTTTTTGACGTATCACCTGGTAGATCCTTCCAGCAATGCGTTTATATCGGATAACCTTAGAACCACCCTGGAAACAGACATTTACAAAGAAAACCTACAGGCACTGTACATAAATACAAAATTGATACGGCACAAGAAAATTGAACTGGAGCTAGATTTCGTAACTGAAAACTTGAGGTGGTGGGGAATAAAAACAAGGGGTTCTGTAAAAATTTACTGATGCCATTTTCAACTCCGTCGTTCATGAATCTACTCTATTTTTTTCCGGCAACGGAAGCTGGCATTCGGTTTATTTTCTTAGCGCTTATTATGTTTTGCTATCAACATCATCAGGGAACACCGGAATTGAAGTTTGCTTCCCTTTGGATTAATTTTACCCATGACCAGGTCTTTTTTATGATTTACTGAATGGCATTTCCGCATCAAACAGCCGCACTGCCTCCAGCGGCGTGATTCACTTCACTAAAATAAAAGTTCCTCCATTTGTGTTGCTGATTTAATACAAATCCAATTTCTCCATCAGCCATTTAACATCCGCCACATTTAAGTCCTTCAGAATTGCTGCTTTCACTTTTTTCATCCTTGCAATGCTATGCCTGTTTCGCATTATGGCTACAAGATGCCGGATGAGATTCCTGTTAATTGTTTTCTGGTAATCGGAAATATGGCGGTTGCGCAACAGGAATAAACGGAACGCGGAGGCGTGATAAAAAAATGTTTCCTCATCATCCATTTCAAAATAACATTTTAGTAAAATAACCCTTGCATCCAGCTGGTACACCACGTCGGTAAATTCAACCTCCTGTAAAAGCCTGACAGCGTTTTTGTAATTGCCGGTCATAAAATTAAGGTAAGCGGTATTGTATGCAAAGGAATTATCGCGGTCGCCAGGCGGTAGCAGCGCGATGCGTTTGCCGATAAACTCTTTACACCATTCATTTTCCTTAAGCCTAAGACTAAGGCTGACAATATTTTTAAATTCAAATTGCGACAGGTAATCCAGCGACATCAGTCGTTTATTGGAAATAATTTCCTTATAGATTTCAAACAATACAACCATGTATTCCGGCTTTCCTTTATTTATTTTACGGATACAATAGTTTTTAATGTAGAAAAATATTTCGTTCAGTTCTTTCGCAGGAAAAAGCTTCCCCAGTGCTGTTATAACGGACCTTGCGTGTGTGAAATGTGATTCATTGTCCGGTTCGGTGAGCGTTAACAGGATGCTGTAATAAATTTTAACTGCCGGCTCCTCCATAAACTGGACCGCCTGGCTTTTGACTTCGTTAAAAAATGTCAGCTCCGCTTCATTGGCGATCAGGTTTTTCATATTGATCATCTCACAAAATAACTGGAGCTTCTTTGAAAAATAAAACGCATCCAGGTGATACATGACATTTTCAAACTCCGGAGCTTTTTTCCGCGATAGCTTTGCAGAAAGAAATTTAGCCCGGTTTTCCGCGACAGCGAAACCAGTTAAATGAAAATCGAAATTCCGTAGCGTTGTGTTCCCCGTAAGTTCTGAATGAATATAGCTCCACGATTTTTCACAATCCCTTTCCGACAAGGCCTGCAATTTGATGACATCCAGCTGCAACGACTGCCGATCGAGATGACGCAAGGTGAAAAAATATTCCAGGTGACGCACAAGGTCGGTTTGAAGATAACGCAGCTTTTGCGCTGTTAACGCTTTCCTTTTTACAGCAGGCAAACTGACTAATGCGCTTTCCGGCTTCTTTTCCGAAACAACCCTCCGTGTGACTTCCCTGAAAAGGGTTTCCAGAAGACTATTACTGGTGAAATATGGTGATCGAAGGTAGTTGACAAACGCCTTCTGATCGTGAAAATTCATGGAGGCCACCAGTTCATCCAACTTATGCATCCTTAAAAATAAACTATATTCGATAAATGACCAAATTCTTTCAATATATTTTAATTTAATTTTTCTATTATATTGATATTAAGTTTTTTATAAATAACAACATTTAATGTATGACCCGATAAAGCAAATTATTTGAACTTTTTAGTAGACTTTTGTCAATCTACATTTGTAACGTGAAAAAGTGTTCACAACACATTTGATTAACTTTAACAACCCATTACTATGAATACGCTAAAGCAATTATCCCAAACCATTAAAAGAGCTTTTCTGAATCTGGCTATTTTAGCTTGCCTTTTAGTTGTATCCTTTCAGTCCTCAGCAGCCGATTATTATTGGGTAAATGGAAATGGTAACTGGAGTGACTATGGCGGCCATTGGGCGACGACTTCAGGCGGCAGTATTTTTCATATAACCATCCCCACATTCAATGATGATGTTTATTTTGATGGGAATTCTTTCAGTGCCGATAGCCAGACAGTAAATCTCGACGGCACATTTATTTATTGCAAAAACATGGACTGGAGCGCTACTACATATTTAGTCAAATTCGTATCATTTGGTTCTCATCCGGTAAATATATATGGATCGTGCATTCTTAACCAAAATATTTATGTATTCGATTGTGATCTGATTTTATATGGTAACATGAATGGAATGATTGTAAATGCAGCAGGCGTTTATATTCAAGGTTACATAATTCTAGATGGCACAGGTTCCTGGGACTTATTTAGTGATCTGAATTGTGCAACATTCACTGTGACTTCTGGAATTTTTAATTCGAATAATTATTCAATCACTGCTCTCACTATAAATTGTAGCTCTACAAACAATCCTACATTAAATATGGGTAGTTCAAGTTTGCATTGCACATCCCTTACCATTAATTATAATCCAAATTTTTTCGGATCAGATTGCAACGTTTGGTTTGATATTTACCCATCAAGCACCAAATCACTATCTTGCTTTGACAATACCTTTAAGAATATTTATTTTTATGGGTATGTTAATGAAATATTTGGTTCCGTCAGTGCTGATTCTATTTACTTTTATGGAAATGGAGAGATTAATGAACTTGCGTCAAATGACAATTCCATTAATTGCGATTATTTATTTTTTGATAATTATGCCACAATTAATTCAAGTGCTAATCTGGTTTCACTTGTAAAAAAGGCAGTATTTTCTAAAGGAGGTCACCTCCAAGGAGAAACAATTTTTGATACACTTACTTTTGTAAACAGCGGGGATCAGATTGTGTTTTCTGGCACAACAATCATAAACGATACTTTAATTTTTTCGGGATCCTGTTCCCTAATTACAAATATATATTCAAGCATTATGTTTCCGGGTACGATTATGAAATCTTCCGGAATTATAGAGTTTAATTATGCAAGGATTGAAAATGTAAATGCAACTGGTGGAGCAACTTTCATAGCTAATAATTGTTTTGATTTAGGCGGAAATTCAGGATGGCAATTCAGCCAGCCGGCATCAAGAAGCTTATTCTGGGTAAACGGGCAAGGCAATTGGACTGATCCAATTCATTGGTCGCTTTCAAGTGGTGGACCTGGCGGGAATTGCCCGCCAAATCCCGTCGATGATGTGTTCTTTGACTCATTGTCCTTCACGACAAACTCTGATACCATAGTCATGGATCAGCAATTAAGTTACTGCAATAATTTCCATCTTGATGCTCCTTTAACAAATCCTGTGTTATGTGTAACTACATCATGGGCATACTACGATGCAAACACAGTACTGGAAATAAATGGTTCCATGCAAATTTTATCAGCAGCAACGCCTCTGATCTTGTTTAAACTCACATCGAATAGCATAGGCAATATTGTGCAAACAGGACAAAGCAATCCATATTTGCATCTCTTTGGTGAAGGAGAATGGTCTCTCGCACAGGATATAACTTGTAATTCAATAAGTATTTCTCAAGGCACATTTTATTCAAACAATCATAACATTACTTCAAAAGTATTTAGTTGCGGTCGCATTTATCCCAATCCAATGCCGGTCGTAGATCTCGGTTCATCGACTATTTATTGCGATAGATTCTTTTCAACATACATGGACAGTAATTTAACCAGTCAGAATGTCAACATGGTTTTTGATTCTACTCTTACGATCCAGAATTGGAGTCGCTTTGAGGTGAACAACCATTCCTTTAATAATATATACTTTCAGAATGACGGTTTAGTCAAGGGATCATTCACATGTAAAGAGATGATATTTGAAAAACAGGATAGTATTATTTTAACCAACGCAACAATTCAAAAACTAGTCATTAACGACGACAGTTACCTGCAGGGAACGATTAATACAGACACCCTAATCCTTGCAACTCCAGGTAAAAAAATTGAAACTTCGGCAAATATTAATATTGGAAGCGTCTTTGAAGCAAGTGGAATTTCCTGTGATACACTTACTTCTATTTTCTCAAGTACATTTACAAACCTAAATAAAACTTCTGGATCCATTGATCTGGATAATGTTTATCTTGAAAATATTCACGCAACCGGCAATGCAACATTTAATGCAACTAACTGTATTGATGCTGGAGGAAATACCGGCTGGAATATCACAGCATTTGCCGCACGTGAAATGTATTGGGTTGGAGGTTCCGGTTCATGGAGTGATCAAAACAACTGGTCGCTCACAAGCGGTGGGCCGGGTGGAAATTGCATTCCTAATCTTCATGACAATGTTTTTTTTGATAACAACTCGTTTGCTACTACCGGCACAGAAATAATAAATATAGATTTGAGTGAAGTCTCTTGCACCAACTTTAATTACGATGTTTCATATCCCAACAAAAATTTTAATATAAATGGAAATGCTCTTTTTTATATTTATGGATCGATGATCCTAAATAATAAAACTCAGTTTACCGGTAGCTCCAATTACAAAAATAGCTTTTATTTTAAATCCGATTCGGCAATCAATACATTGTTGACAAATGAAACTTACCTCAATAACATCATAATTGATGGTTCTGGTGATTTTATGTTAATGGATAGCCTTAACTGTGCCTTGCTTTCACTGGAAGAAGGTACATTTATTCCTGGAGGAAATTCTATAAACTGTTCGAAACTTGATGTAAAATCAGCAGCTGTCAATATTGATTTTGCCTCCGATATTCTTTATTGCGACACATTGATTTGCACAAATGCAGGGCCTGGATTCATAAGTCAGAATTTAACTTTGCAATTCAAAATACCAGGGACTAGCCGTATTTGGTCCAACAATCAGGAATTTAAAAACATTTTTGCCCAATACCTGAAATGTTTTGGCGGTTTTACATGCAAGAATATTACTGCTGGAAGTTTTGATTTTGATGCTCCTGATACTTCGCAGAATCTAACTATCCAAACCGGGGTTTTCGGAAAAATTACTATAAATTATGCCAGCACAACCTTTTTGGTCAATAAAATAGTTTCCTTCGATACATTAATTTTGAACTCTGCTGCTGTTATAAACAATATTCGAAATGGAATAATTCTCAAAATAAAGGACACTCTGGCCATAAATAATACCCCGGGATTTCCAACCGAATTGAAATGTATTCCTTCAATAAGTGGTAATAATTTCTATATGGAAAAGCCAAATGGAATTCTTTGCATGGATAACATGATCATGGAAGGAGTGCATACTTCAGGGAACGCTAATTTTTATGCAGGAGCAAATTCGGTGTGCATAGGAAATTGCCAGGGCTGGATTTTCTCCACCTGCAACCCAACCAACACGGACGTATGGCCCGGGGATGCTAATTACGATTTAACGGTGAATAATTTTGACGTACTGAACGTAGGGCTTGGTTATAATGCGGCAGGGCCGGTTCGTCCGGGAGCAACGAATAACTGGGTGGCACAACCTGCTTCCGACTGGGCTTTTCAGTTTGCTAACGGGGCCAATTTAAAAAATGCCGATTGTAATGGGGATGGTATTATTTCGAATGTGGATACCGTGGCTATTTCAT
>JALYQW010000105.1 GCA_030855635.1 Bacteroidota bacterium
GTTGGCAGTTGGCATATTGCAATAGGCAGTAGGCAGTAGGCAGTAGGCAGTAGGCAGTAGGCAGTGGGCAGTGGGCAGTTGGCAGCAGGCAGTAGGTCCATCTTGCTAAAACTATTTGAAATCACAACAACTCACCATTCACCACCTACCCACCACTTCGTTCAATCATAACAGCATTTGCAATCCACTGGAAAGCAATAAAACCTACAAGGTAAGCGGTGGATAAGGTATGCATCATGTTACCGCTGGCAAAAGTTATTAAAATTGACAGCACACCTGCAAGGGCCATGGCTGCGGCATATATTACGAGAGAATACTTGTATTTTACAGGTGAAAACATGGCACTCAGAGGTACCATCATCGTAAAGCCAAAAAAAGCAATGGTGAGAAATTTTTGATCGCTCGTAATAAAATATCCGAGGGCTCCCATTAAAAACACGACAAAACTAGCAGCAACAAAATTGGAGCTGAGTTTTTCTTTTTTATCGAGCAGATGTTTTCCATAAGCATTAAATCGCAAAAACAAATTGCTGATGGGTGTAATTACCCAGGTAGAAAACGCCACTATGGCAAGCAAAATGATGAGTGGGTAGAGAAAAGGTTGTAAGGCTTCATTTTTTTCAGATATGTACCTCAAAATTCTAAAGGCGATATAAAAACCTATGATAACTCCCCACTGGTATTGCCGGTTGAGGTTCCCGATCCAGAAGGCATATTTAAGAAACCACCGGTAAATAATATTTGTCGCTTTGAGCGCTTCCATCATACCGGCCTGTGCATAATCGAAGTTAGGATCATTCTTAAGTGATTCCCTGAAATGATTCATGGCTTTTTTGTGATCACCCTTTTCAAGTAAACTCCATCCATAATTAGCATGCGTAAATGCATTGTTGGGATCTTCGCGCAATGCGCCTTCAATAGTTTTGAACGCATCTTCTTTCCTGTCGAGTTTAAGCAATGCGGTACTCCTGGTATTCAATCCCAGTAAATTTTCAGCATCCAGCTCCAGTGATTTGTTTGCCAGCTCCAGTGCCTTTTCATATTGTTTTTTGATCAGCTTGATAGAGGCCCAATAGGCAAAATAATCTGCATTCACCGGATCTTTTTCCACTGCCAGGCGGATATCTTTTTCAGCCTGGTCGTATTCGTCCATTTGAACATTAATCCGGGACCGGATGTAAAATAAATGGCCTTTATCAGGGCTCAACCCGATTGCAGATTCAATAAGAGATGAAGCACTTTGCGGATTGTTTTGAATAAGATGGATTTCAGCAAGCATGGCCAGCAGGTAAACATCATTGGGGTCACTGCTTAACAGGTCCTTTAAAAGTTTTTCCGCTTCATGATATTTCTGTTGCTGAAATAATAACTGAACCTTATTAATACCGGCATCCATAGATTACTTTTTAATTTTCAGATGTAATAAAATATCATCATACAAACCGGTATCGTTAGCAAAGAGCGCAAAATTCTTGGCGGAAGCAAACCACTCCTGTGTACTGGCCTTATGTTTTTTTGCTGCGTTCATCAAATCTTTTGTAGTGATCGGTTTTGCAATACCATCTTCAAAAGCAGCTTCCAGTTTATCCTCAATTGCAATATCTATAATTGCTTCAATGTCGGCACCTGAATAATTCTCCAGTTTTTTTGACAGCGTTGTATAATCGATTGCCTCCACGGGTTTGCCTTTCAATTTTAGTCTCAGAATGGAGGTACGTGCTTCCTCATCGGGAGGTGGAACGAAGATTATCCTGTCGAACCTTCCCGGGCGCCGGAATGCGGGATCCAAATGCCAGGGGGCGTTGGTTGCACCGAGCACCAGAATCCCATCGTTGTTGTTGCCAATGCCATCCAGCTCCTGTAGGAACTGGTTGATGAGATGCCGGCCACTTGATTGTTTCATATCACTCCGGCTGGCGCCCAGCGCATCTATCTCATCAAAAAACAGCACGCATGGAACATTTTGTCGGGCCACTTCAAATATATCGTGAAGGTTTTTTTCACTGTTCCCGATCCACATGTCGAGAATATCATTTAGCCCGACACTGATAAACATGGCCTTCACTGCACCGGCAGTTGCTCTGGCTATATAAGTTTTACCACACCCGGGAGGACCATATAATAATATCCCTCCTCCTGTCTTTTTCCCATATGCTTTGTAAAGTTCCGGATGCAAAAGCGGTTTAATAATTTTTAACTCAATTTCTTTTTTCACGCCGTTCATTCCGCCTACATCGTCAAAGTTTATTGCAGGTTTTTCCAGTAACCGGTTATCGGTGTCAACCTCCTCTGCTTCCGGTTCCATTATAAAAGGCAAACGCAAGGCAGCATCCAGTTCGGCATCCAGGAATTTTGGATTGATGGCGAGTGCTTTTTTATAGGAATCTATTGCACGGACGAAAGAATTTTCCTTCACCAACGCCTTTGCATGAAGCAGGTAAATATCAAAATCGGCTTGTCCGTTATCAATAATTTCTTCCAGTATCACATTACATTTTGAAAATTCTCCTTTGAGAAAAAATGTTTTTGCAAGACCTGCTTTATATTTTTTATCGGGCGACAATTTCAGCAGCCCTGAATATTCCACTTCAGCCTCCTCCAACCGATTGGCAGCTAATAAGGTTTCAGCAAGCAGTTGCTTGAGTGGGATGTTATCGGGGGAAAATTTTAAAGCTTCCCTGAGGTTGGTTATTGAATCGTTGTCCATAAATTGAGAATGATTGCTAATTTATAAAAATCCAGACAATTTCCCAGAATGAGCAATATATTTCACAGTTTAATTGCCAATAAAATGCGAATCTGACCGGTTAACCACCAATACCCTCATGGCATATAATTAGTTAGGCATATAAGGACACAACAAAAATATAACTTTTAAAAACTTAAACCTATGAACAACATCTTCAAAGCATTAATAGCAGGATACGGCGCCAAAAAATTAGGAGGCGGTTGCATCAGTACCGTTTTAATTTTTGTTGTAATTTATTTATTGTTGCAGCAGTGCAATTGATTACTCATGTGTACTACCACCGCGCTTTAATTCCAGCTCGTTTTAATAGTTGCTAATTTCTAAATAACTTGAAAAGGCCTTCTATTATTTCACTGAATCACCAATTTTCCTTGCTGAACATTATTATTAATATACGCTTTATAAATATACAAACCTGGACTGAATGAATTAATAGGAATCTTATAATTGTGTTTTATATCCTCCGATTGAAAAATGATTGATCCTGTTATGTCAGTAATTTCTAATTTATCAATTCTGAAAGGAGAATCAAAATTAATTAAATCTGTAGATGGATTGGGATAGACTTTTAATAAATACAAATTATATTCAAATTCGTTTAAATTAGTAAATATACCTCCGTTGATGGTTTTATGTACTTCCGGTCCAACACCTCCTCTGAAACCTGACACATAACCTATATCTGAATTTAAAAAGTATAAACTAAATAACCATACGGAAGTTGAAATACTTTGATAATTCCAATTATTGCCGCCATCTGTAGTTTTTGCTATCAACGGGTTCTGATTACTACCGGCATAATCGATACCGGCAACATACCCGGTGTCTGCATCTGTGAAAAAAACATCATATGTTCCTGCATCTGGTGAAAGGTTCATGTAATTCCATGTTTCACCCCCATCTGTTGTTTTTAGTTTTTGATCGTATCCAACAGCATAACCGATATTGGAATTTATAAATTGAATGGATCTGATATCACTTGAACCCACAAAATATTTAACTGTCCAACTTAACCCTCCATTAATTGTTTTCCAAATAAAAGAACTTTGCGGTGGAGCTCCTATAACCGGATTGGTGCCAACAACAAAGCCGGTGTCCGGATTAAAAAAAAACATGTCTGCTATTGTACCAGTTACAGGTATAGAATTCCATGTAGTCCCACCATTTGAAGTTGTTAAGAAAATATCCTGTCCGCCAATATGGCCCTGTAAAGGTGAATTGAAGAAAATTGAATTTAATTCTGCACTAGTCCCTCCAATTTGGGTATTCCAACTTAACCCACCATCAATTGACTTTAAAATTAGTCCACCACCTCCGATCGCAAAACCTAACAGTGAGTCAATAAATACACCAGATCTTATTATTGGTGTTATTCCAATATTCAGTAAATTCCAATTCACACCACCATCGTCTGTTCTATAGATATATCCATTAAATGTAGGCCAGTTAGTTCCTCCAAAAACGAACCCGGTATCTTCGTTTAAGAAATGAATGTCAAGGATTGCGTCATTTGTGTTTGGATTGAAATTATGTTGAAGATTCCATTGAGCTGAAATGCTCATAGAAAATACATTCATAATTATCACTATTAAAATAACTTTCGCTTGTTGGATTCTCATTTTAACTGTTTTTT
>JALYQW010000123.1 GCA_030855635.1 Bacteroidota bacterium
AATATGTACGCGAAATCTATAGTCGCAGTGTCCCCGGCATTTAAGGAAAACGGTCCGCTGCTCATGATAAACCGTTTATCTTCCGGAGGTCCTCCTGCACCTCCTTCTGTCCAACCTGTACCGGAATAAGGCACTCCCGAAAACATGAAATTTGTGATATTATTGTTAGGATCCGTTAAATGCGTCCCGTCCAACCAGTAACTTCTTAAATAGGAATAGTAATTTTCGGCAGTGGATGGATTTCCCGAAGGAATAGAATTTACATTGACGTAATACATGAAGTGATTCATGGTAGTTCGTTCTCCTGGTTCATCTAAAGTCCCATCTAAATTATTATCTATTCCATCCATAGGGTCAGCAAGAACTCCCCGTAAAATTTTTACATTTTGCATAGGAGGATTGACACCATAACCCGACATGGTTTCATCATCATTATCGCCATTATATCCAAACCCTGTTCCACGTGTAGTATCACAACCTACATAATCATCTAATGCAAGACCCAGATCAATATCATTCCATAAACCCAGGTACACACTGTCATAATCGGTTATACTTCGGTTTATAATTTTGTAATTATAAAGTGTTGTCCAGTTTAATACCTGGTTACTGTCGGCAATATTCTGACAATGGAATGCATAGGCGGATGCCTGAATTTCAACCCCCAGCTTTGATCCACCGCTTTCGGTATGGGCAGCCAGCGAATCATTAAAAATATGAAACAACATCTGATCTCCTTTGATAAGCGGATAATCACCATAGATCGGATTATACAAATCATCACCGTTTACATCAACAAATGGTGCGAGATGTTCATCAACAATACCATTTCCTTTTGCGGGCCAGGTTAGAAATTCTTCAGGAATGGTATAGGTGCCATTAGAAACATTTCCCGCAAGGAATTGATTTTTGAACTCTTCAATTTTCCATTTATTTATTTTCCAGATCCTGTCAAATGCACGACATGTAGAAGAATCAAATGGCATATTAATTCCGTCAATGGGTCCGGGCCAGAAATCATTCCCGGTTTGCCTGTACGTTTGAGCTGCAGTATGTAGCATTCCAGCTTGGTCTAAAGCTCCAATCCAGAGTGATGAAGCAAAGACAGAATGCTTGCCCGATCCTTTTGGAACTTCATATTTAGGATTAGTATAATCCCAGTGCATATCACCCCGCGCATTTAATCCTGCACGCACATCGTTGATGTCGAGCGTACGAAAATTGTCAAAATGTAAAGTGCCTAACAGCGAGGGGACATATCCTGCAAAATCCATCGAATAAAAATGAAAGCGATATCGGGGTAGTGTCCATAAAAGTCCATTATTATCAGAGGTCATTATGTTACCGTACAACCCTACACCTACATTGATATTCCCGATCTTATAATGGTCAAATCCTGTGGCAGTTAATCTGAATAATTGTTTTGCATTGGAGTTATTAAAGTATCCCTGAAAGCAGATATTGCCGTTTGAATCCTTAAAAAGATCAGCGTTTGAAAAGGAAAGAGGAACATCATAAAAATAGCGCCCGTTTTCGAAACTTTTCACCTGATTATTTTCAATGTAAAAAATCCCGCTTACTATTACTGTCGATGTGAAATTAATTACTCCGCCTGATATCCACACCACCCCATAATTGTCTAATTCAATTTCACTGATATACCTGCAAATGGTAGAATTTGCAATGGTGAAATTATTCCAGGTGCCATTATTTAATCGTGATAACCCATTGCGCGTACCTATCCATACATCACCGTTATTACCTTTTTCAATAGTGGTAATGGAATCATTGGCTATTCCGGAATTTCCTGTATTGTAAACAATCCACGATGTTCCGTCATAGTGTACCAGGCCGGTTTGAGTGCCTATCCAGATAGTATTTCCATCGCAATGCACTGCGGTAATGAGGTTTGATGGCAACCCCGAATTAATAGTATTAAACGTAGTAAAGCTAACGCCTGATTTATAAGCCAGGCCTTCTTTGGTGCCGATCCACGCATCACCGCTGGCGTCAAAGTCAATGCATACGGTAGAATCGGATGGCAAATTGGAATTGACTGTGTTGAACATCGTCCAGTTAGCACCATCATAAATACCAACGCCATAGTTTCCAAATGCTACCCATTTATTATTGGCTGCATCAACAACCAAGTCGTTCATTCGGGCCGTTGTAATCGTGACTCCTGGAGGTGCTGCATGAGAAATGAAAGGCAATTGTGCCTTTAAAACACCAGGCGTCAGCATTAATAACATCCAGATCAGGCGTAATAGTTTCATGGTTTGTGAGTAAATTATGTGAACCTAAAATTAGCATTAAAGCGATACAATTTTTCGCCAACTATTTGTCATTTTATACAGGTCTGATTTTAATTCGCTTTTCAAATCAGCATTGGTTAAGGGGATTGCAAATCCCCTTATTTGATCGTGCGGGATGACAGCCCAACCTTGTCGGGCTTAGATCCCGCACGGCGGGGTGTCAGTGCTTAAATCCCGCACGGCGGGATGTCGTGCTTAAATCCCGCACGGCGGGATAACGGCGGGATGATGGCGGGTTGTCGTGATTAGATCTGACATGGCGGGATGATGGCGGGTTGTCGTGATTAGATCTCGCATGGTGAAATTCGTAATTCGTTTCAATAGAAGTCGAAGTGTTTATGTTACCTTTGCGGGATGGATTACGCTCCGGTTCTTGCAAAATTTAAAATCAGTGCACTCAATGAAATGCAACATGCAGCATTGAAGACAATACTTGAGCCGAATGATGTGATGTTGATAGCACCAACCGGATCGGGCAAGACCCTCGCGTTTTTGTTGCCGGTGTTGCAATTGCTTAATGAGACGGTCAGTGAGGTACAGGTGTTAATAGTAGTTCCTTCCCGGGAACTCGCTCTTCAGATTGAAAAAGTATTTCGTCAGATGGGAACCGGATTTAAGATCAATGCCTGTTATGGTGGCCATTCAGTTCGTATTGAAGAAAATAATTTTCAGCATCCGCCGGCAATACTGGTAGGAACACCCGGGCGTATCGGTCATCACATACGAAGGAAAAATCTGAACCTGGCAAAAACACATACGCTGATACTTGATGAGTTTGATAAATCGCTGGAACTGGGGTTTACGGATGACATGGAATTTATCATCAAAAACTGTAAATTCTTAAAGAAGCGCATCCTTACTTCAGCAACTCGTACCGATGATGTTCCCGCTTTTGTAGGAATGAAAAACAGTGTTTCTTTAAATTATACTACTGAACACGAAGAATTAAAATCATCGCTTGTTTTGAAATTCGTAAGAGTGCCGGGTGATGATAAAGTGGATGCGCTGATGCTTTTACTCGGCAAAACCGGTTCACATTCTACTATTGTTTTTTGCAATCACCGGGAGGCCGTCGACCGGATTTCGGAAAATTTGCAGCAGTTTAAAGTGGCGCATGGCGTATATCACGGCGGGCTCGATCAGGCTGACCGTGAAAAAACAATCATCAAACTCCGTAATGGCAGCATTAATATTTTAATCACTACCGATTTAGCTGCACGCGGATTAGATATTCCCGAAATAGAATTCATCATTCATTATCAGTTGCCTGCCAGCGAAGCAATCATGACCCACAGGAATGGTCGAACCGCGCGAATGAAAGCAACCGGAACCGCTTATTTTTTGCTGGATCATGATGATCACCTGCCGAAATTTTTATCTGTTCCTCCGCAAGAGGAAGCGTTACCTAAGAAATTCATCCAGCCCTCATCCTCCGAATGGAAAACACTTTACATTGCTGCTGGCAAAAAGGACAAGATCAATAAAATGGATGTAGTTGGAATGCTGCTGCAAAAGGGTCAGCTTGAAAAGGAAGAACTAGGTCAAATTGACATCCTTGACCATTCAGCTTACGCAGCGGTAAAAGCCTCAAAAATTAATAAAACATTGCAATTGGTGAGGGAAGAAAAAATTAAGAATAAGAAAGTAAAGATGGAAATTGCTTCCTGACAGAATTTTATTAGCTTTACTGCTCTACTACTTTTCTTAACCAGTGTTTCAAATCGGTTGCAATGGAAATCACTAAAGTTGTTTATGGTATTTTATTTTTGACACTGTTTATTTCATCACTCCATGTTGTCGCACAGGATACATTAATCAAGATTAATACTTAGCGAGTACTAACCATTATTCTTGAGGTAACACCAAAAGTTGTTAAGTATAAAAGATTCGATAACGCTGAGGGGCCGTTGTATATTACTGACAGGCGGCAAATCAGCAGGATCATTTATTCAAACGGAACAATTGATATGTTTTCATTAAAGACCGTCAAACCGGATTCATTAAAGCCCAGGACAGCTAAAGATTTAAAACTGGCAACAAATTTCAATAAGGATTTTTTATCAGTAGTTGTTTCCGATATTTTTTTTGGAAATTTATCCATTGGGTATGAACGAATTTTTCAGCCCAAATGGAGCATTAAAATTCCTTTTTCTATGGGATTTCGCTCATACGGAATGAAAGACACAGTAAGTCAGAACAGCTTACATGAATGGGATCCTTCCTGGGACGGAACCGGGTATTATGCTAAGTACAAAACCTTCAGTACAGGAATCGAATTATATTATTATACAGGAGGGCAGGGAACGCTCCGGTATTTTATAGGACCTGCTTTTGAATACGGACAGTTTTATTACTGGTTGCATCAATCTACAAGCAGTTTTCCATTTTATACCGGTTATTATAAAAAGGACCGGGGCAGTTATTCTGCAATTCTTGTAAAAAACGGGCTAATCTATCAACTTACAAAAAACTTTAATATTTCATTTCATGTGGGAATGGGATTATTCTCCGCAAAAACCAGGTACGGTGACAATGATTTCACGCCTATGTTAATTTTTGATGAGGGAGGAGCCTATGAATTAGGAATAAATGCGGGATTTAAATTTTAGAAGTTTATCGCAGTTATACTAATTATAAACGAGAAAAAGAAATAATAAATGTGTACAAATTCGCCATTTACAACAGCTTCTCTTATCCAATGTTAACAGTTCACAAAAACGTCTTTTGACTATTTGCTGTAATACTGCGTATAGAATGCGACGGAACATGTCCCCAAAAGCACCAGCAGAAATTGAAGCAAGTTTTTTCAAAAAAACATCATTGTTCTTCAAAATAAGTAGATATTGTCAAAATAAAACTTATTTTTACTTGTTTCTGTATGTTGTCATATCAACTTCGGAGTCATAATGCAAACCCAATCAAAATTATGGTATTTTGAAAACTTCAGTATGCTGGGAGTTCTCAGTATGAAAGAAATGATAGCCCTTGATAAGAAGGCTGAAATGAGAAGTGCTCCTAAAAATGAAGTTATCTATTTTCCTGAAGATGCTTCTAACTCTGTGTACATGCTAAAAGCTGGCAAGGTCAAGATATCAAAGATGTCACTTGACGGTAAGGAAATTATTCTTGCTATACTTGGTCCAGGTGAAGTTTTCGGAGAGATGTCAATTACCGGACAAGAAAAAAGGGAAGAAATAGCAGAAGCTACCGATGATACTATAATATGCGTGGTTAAAATACCTGATCTGCAAATGATGATGGAAAGTAACTCACGTTTTAATATGCAGATAACAAAACTGATAGGTTTCAGGCTAAAAAAAATTCAAAATCGCTTTGAATCTCTTATTTTTAAAACTTCCGATGAAAGAGTAAGGAGTTTTATTCGTGAACTGGCGGATGAGCACGGAAGAAAGGTTCAGGGGAATAACAATGAAATGGAAATACGCCTTAAACTTACTCATGAGGAGATAGCAAAACTCACGGCAACAAGTCGTCAAACAGTAACCACCGTGCTTAATGAACTCGAAAAACAAAGTATAATTACCTATGACAGGTCACGAATATTCGTGAAAGAGTACGATAAATTATAGTTATTGTAAAAGCTCTTGCTTTCTGCTTCGCTTCCACTCATAAACCATAAAGCTACACAAAAATAAATATTCAATTGCTACCAATAGCAGGCTTTCTGAATAAGGCACACTGCGGTATGTAAAATAAGTAAGCATAATTAATACTGACCATGCTAACGGAAATCTCCAGCGCGTAAATACACAAAGAGCCACTAGCGTTGAAATATACCAGGGATGAACAGTTGTAGTAAAAGCAAAATAAATAGTAAGACAAAATAACATTGCACTGAAAAATGAAATAATATCTTTGCCTGACTGTCCGGCAGACAGTCCTTTCTGAAAAATAGCAATAGAACAGATCCCCAATAATGCAATAAACGATAATATTGCTCCTGCTTTCCCGATTACATTGTATCCAAGTATTTCAAACCCTGCCCATCTTACCAAATAAAAAATACTTGCGTTAAATTCAAAACTATGGAAATAGAGACCGACGCTTGATAAAATATTTCCAACGAAGTGCGTGCCTGACAGGCATGGAATAAAAAGTAAAATGCTCGTGATTCCACAGATAAAATAAAATCGCATACTTTTTTTAAATCCTATTCTTTTCAAAAGCAAAGGCAGTAGCATCAAAGGCAATAATTTTGAACAGATCGCTAATGAAAATGCAACAGCTGATAAAGTAAGTTGCTCTTTCATAATTAGAAAAACAGCAAGCAGCAGAAAAAAAATCATTACTGCTTCAAAGTGCAGATTCCCGGTCAGCTCAATTATAACAAGAGGATTTAAAGCGTAAAATAATATGTTTTTAATGGGAAGTTTCAATATTTTTAGAATGGAGGAAAGAAGAAAAATGCTTCCAATTTCTGCTGCGATAATAAATGCCCGCATTACTATTACGCTTCCCAATACATTTGAAGAAAATAATTTAGCGGATACAAAAAAAATAAACTGCAACACCGGAGGGTAAACGGTATAATACTCCTGCGAATTCATGGAAGAGAATAATTTGTGATCGAGCCCTGTTAACCCAGCTTCCGGTGAACTAATAAACGTAGATGGCATTATCGCAAAAGGATTAATGCCATGTGCTGATAGTCGTCCATCCCATACAAACCTGAAATAATCATCTGAAAGATTCGGAAGCATAAAAAACAATGAGAACCTGAATAGAATAGCAATTAGAATGCTTTGTTTAACAAAGGTCT